>DATFWU010000241.1:0-4116 GCA_035259005.1 Candidatus Eiseniibacteriota bacterium | reverse complement strand
CAGTTCGGATTGGGGCAGAAAGGGGGCACCTGGGGGGCTCGCCCAGTGTGCATGCCCCTCCTTCATGCACACATCACGCCATCCGCAATCTTCGGAGCACAACCTACTGGATGCGCACCAATTTTCCGCTGAATCGTTGGGCCCCAATCGACGCCACATAGAAGTAGACACCCGCGGCCACCGCAGCACCGTGGCTGTCGGAACCGTCCCACACCACGGCGTGCGGACCCGCCTCCGCCGGTCCATTCCACAGCTCGCGCACCAACCGCCCGTTGGGGGCGAACACGGCGATGCGAGCCGGCACGGTGGACGACGATTCGAACGAGAGCTTCATCTCGGCGCGCGAGGGATTGGGCGCTACCGGGAGCACGCGCGCGGCGAGCGGGCGCGGGCCGTCAGCCCCGACCGCCGAGAGGAACTGCAGCGACCAGGTGTCGTTGAGCATGCCGCCCGAGATCCCGCTGCCGCCGAAGACCACCATGCGGTCCGCTACCGGGTCGTAGATGGCCTTGTGGTCGGCGCGCGCCTGTGGCGTGCCGTTGGTCGGGGTCAGCGCGCTCCACTGCGGCGTGCCGAAGAGCGTGAGCTCGTTCACATCGGCGTAGTAGCTCTGCAGATCGGTGCCGCCGAACAAAACAATGCGCTCGCGCTGCGAGTCGTAGATCGAAGACGGCGAGAGCCGCGGCGCCGGCGGAGTGCCGCCCGCGGTCAGCGGGCTCCACGCCGGCGTGCCCGAGAGGGTGAGCGACCAGGCGTCGGAGAGCGCGTTCAAGAGCTTGTCGTAGCCGCCGAAGATCACGATCCGATCACGCGTCGCGTCGTACACCGCGGCCGCCGCGCCGCGCGCCGGAGGAGCGGTTCCGGTGGGGGAAAGCTGCGTCCAGGCCGGGCTGCCCGAGAGCGATAGGGCCCACACGTCGTTCATCGGATTGCCGTTGGCGTCAGTGCCGCCGAACAGAATCAGGCGGCGGCGAAGCGGATCGTAGATCGTGGCGTGATCGATGCGCGGGCCGGGAGCGGTGCCCGTCGGTGAGAGCTGGCGCCAGGTCACCGAGCCCGAGAAGGAAAGCTCCCACGTGTCGTTGCGCGGCACCGTGTCGCGTCCGCCGAAGAGCACGATGCGGTCGCGCACCGGATCGTAGATGCCGGCATGGTACGCGCGTGCGCTCGGCGGCGTGCCCCCTGGCGTGAGCTTGAGCCAGGTCGGCGACTCGGGAAGATCGAGCTCCCAAACGTCGTTCAAGGGCGAGCCGTCGTCGCCGCCCACCACCACCATGCGCTGGCGCAGCGGATCGTAGATGGCCAGGTGCCCGCGCCGCCGCGTGCCCGAGAGCGGCACCCAGGTCGTCGCCCCCGAGAGCGGCAGCGCCCACGTGCCGCTCAGAATGGTTCCGTTGCTTCCTCCAAAGACCAGGAAGCGATCGCCGATGGGATCGTAGACCGAGGTCTGGAACTGGCGCCCGGCGGGGGGATTGGTGGGCGCGAGCTGGGTCCAGGTCGGCGTGCCGCTCAGATTCAGCGTCCACGTGTCGTTGTTGTTGGGTATGCCCGTCCCGCCCCCGAAGATCACGAGCTGCTGGCGCACCGGGTCATAGATGCCACTCATGCCGTTGCGCGCCGTGGGCGGTGTTCCCTGAGGCAAGATCGGCGACCAACTGGGCGTGCCCGAAAGCGTGAGGCTCCATACGTCGTTGCGCGGCGTGCCGGTGCCGTCCATGCCGGCGAAGAAGACGACACGATCGCGGTCGCTGTCGTAGACCATGGCGCTGGCGGCGCGCGGCCCGGGGCTCGGGCCCGCGGGCGTGATCTGCGTCCAGGTCAAGGAGTCGTTCCCGAGCGAGAGTGTCCAGACATCGCTGAACGTGGTGCTCGCGTCGCGGCCCCCGATCAGGACCAGGCGGCGACGCACCGGATCGTAGATGGCGTTGGCCCAGGCGCGCGGAGCCGGCGGTGTGCCCTTGACCACCGCCTCCCCCCACACCGGATTGGGCGAGAGATACAAGGCGGAGACGTCGTTCTTGTAGGCGCCGTCGTAGCCGCCGAAGACCAGCATGCGGTCGCTCACCGGATCGTAGACCGCGCACTGCATGGAGCGGGCCGTTGGCTTGACGCCGCTCGCCACGGCCTTGCTCCACAACGGGCTGCCCGCGAGGTTGAGCAGCCAGACATCGTTGGAGCGGCCTTTGGAGTTCTCGCCCCCGAAGACGATCAGCCGGTCCTGGTTCACGTCGTAGATGGTGGAGTGGAGCCAGAGCGCCGGAGGCGGGATCTCCGCCCACGCTGCGTCGCTCGAGCCCTCGACCCCGATCCCCGTGGGCACCGGAACCTCGACCAGGTTCGGATTCTCGCGCCGGTCGAGCTGGCCGGTCGTGCCGTGGAGGCGCTGGTCCAGGATGATCGCCTTCCAGGGCTCGAGATCGGGATAGGGATTGGGAGAGACGATCTCGCCCGCGAGCGCGATCTCGGGCATGATGAGGGGCTGGAGCGAGAGAAAAGTCAGAAACAGAAGAGAGGTCGCGCCAGGCAAGCGCGTTTTGCTCATGCGGGTCTCGACGCTGAGGCGAGGCTCGGGTACACCGGGAACGGGTCGATCCGCATCGAGGCGCATCGGAGCGCCCAGGGGAAGATCCTTCCTCCCGACGATGCGATCGGAGGGACATGTCAACGTCCAACGATACAGGCGGCCTCGGAAGAGGGTCAAGGGAGAGCGCGGCCCCGGCCGAGCGCGACCGCGACCTCGCGGCCGGCCGGCGGGTGCGCCAGCTCGTGATCCGATCGCCGGCCGGCGCGCTCGAAGCCGTCCTGTTCTGCCGCGCCGAGGAGGATCCGCGCGCCGTCGCCGTGTTCTGCCATCCCCATCCCCAGTTCGGCGGCTCGATGCACAACAAGGTGGCCTATCGCTCGGCCGAAGCGCTGTTCGAGGCCGGGCTGCCCACGCTGCGCTTCAACTTCCGCGGCGTGGGACGAAGCGAAGGCGAGTGGTCGGGCGGTCCCGGCGAGGAAGAAGACGCCGCGGCCGCCATCGGCTTTCTCCTTGGTCTCTATCCAGGACGCCGCCTGCTCCTGGGCGGCTTTTCGTTCGGCGCGGGCGTGGCCCTCGCGCAAGGGGCGCGCGATCCGCGTGTCCACGCCCTGCTCGCGGTCGCGCCCGGAGCCGGGCGTCGCGACTTCTCCTTCCTGGCTCGCAGCGCCAAGCCCAAGGCAGTCATTCAAGGAACTGCCGACGAGCTGTGCCCGCTCGACGATTTGCAGGCGTCGTACCCGGCCTGGGCCGAGCCCAAGTGGATGCGTTTGCTCGAGGGCGCTGGACATTTCTTCGAAGGTCGCCTGCCCGAGCTGCAGCAGGCGGTGCGCGAGGTGCTCGACCTGCCCGCGTTCCAAAGCGCGCTAGCGCCCGAAGCCGATGCGCTCCGCTAGACGCGCGCGCGAAGCTTTCGGCGTGGTCGTGGCGCAGACGCACCCGGTGTTCGGCGAGGTCGAGCGCAACGTGACCCAGGCGCTTCGACTGGTCGAGCGCGCGCTCGCCGGCCGCCGCGCCGATCTCGTCGTCCTGCCCGAGCTCTTCCACACCGGATACGTCTTTCGCTCGCGCGCCGAGGCGCGCGCTCTGGCCGAGGATCCGCGCCGTGGCCCGACCGCGCGGGCGCTCCGCGCCTTCGCCGCGCAGCACGGCTTCACCGTGGTCGCGGGCTTCTGCGAGCGCGCCGGCCGCGTTCTCCACAACAGCGCGATCTGGGTCGACCGCCGCGGCACGCGCGGCGTGTACCGAAAAGTGCATCTCTTCGATTCCGAGAAGCGCTGGTTCGCGCGCGGCACCGATCCCTGGCCGGTGTTTCGCTGCGGGCCGGCGCGTGTCGGTGTGCTCATCTGCTTCGATTGGCGCTTCCCCGAGGCGGCGCGCTCGCTGTCGCTCCGGGGCGCCGACGTGATCGCCCATCCTTCGAATCTCGTCCTGCCGCACTGCCAGGAGTCCATGCGCACGCGGGCGCTCGAGAACAAGGTCTTCGCCGCCACGGCGAATCGCGTGGGAGAGGACGTGCGTCCCGGGGCCCGGCTCGGCTTCACCGGGAAGAGCCAGATCGTCGACCCGACGGGGCGTGTCCTGTGGCGGGCCCG
>DATFWU010000240.1:0-12819 GCA_035259005.1 Candidatus Eiseniibacteriota bacterium | reverse complement strand
CCCACCCTCGGTTGATGCGGAACGACAGCACCTTAGGTAGCGCGGAAACGACTGTCAAGACAGCGGGTTGGGACCGATCCGCAGGCCCTCAGACCGAGACTTCGTACTCCCGGAGCGCCTGCTCCAGGGACACCTTCTCGTCGGTCGAGGGCTTGCGCTCTCCGATGACCAGAGCGCAGGGAACGCCATACTTGCCGGCCGGAAAGGCCTTGGGATAGGACCCGGGGATGACCACGGCACGCGCGGGGATCCGCCCCTTGGCGACCACCGGCTTGGCGCCCCTGACGTCCACGATCGGCGTGCTCGCGGTGAGCACCGTATTGGCGCCGAGCACCGCGCCCGCCCCCACCACCACGCCCTCGACCACCACGCAGCGCGAGCCGACGAAGGCGTGGTCCTCGACGATCACGGGCTGGGCCTGCGGCGGCTCGAGCACGCCGCCGATTCCCACGCCGCCCGAAAGATGCACATCTTTGCCCACCTGCGCGCACGATCCCACCGTGGCCCAGGTGTCGATCATGGTGCCTTGGCCGACGCGCGCGCCCACGTTCACGTAGCCCGGCATGAGGACCACGCCCGCTTCCAGGAACGATCCGTAACGCGCCACGCCGGGCGGCACCACCCGCACGCCCTGCGCCTCGAGATGGTGCTTGAGCGGAATCTTGTCGCGGAACTCGAACGGTCCGACCTCGAGCGTCTCCATGCGGCGCATGCGGAAATAGAGAAGGATGGCCTGCTTGATCCAGGCGTGCGTCTGCCACGCGCCGTCGACTTTTTCGGCCACGCGCAGGCGGCCGGCGTCGAGCTCGGCGAGCACGGTCTCGACCGCGGCGCGCACCTCCGCGTCGTCGAGCGAGCGAGCCCCCGTGGCGGCGGCGGCGACGATCGATTCGAGCGCGGCGGTCACGTGAGGAACTCGGTGAGCACGCGGTAGGCGCGCTCGAGATTCTCGACCGGCAACGACTCGTCGGCGCGGTGCGCGAGCTCGGGCACGCCGGGGCCGAAGTTGAACGCCGGCACGCCGCGCTCGGTGAACTGGGCCACATCGGTCCAGCCCTGCTTGGCCCGCCGCTCGAGCCCGAAGCGCCCGAGGAACTCGGCCACCAGCGGACAATCGGCGTTGGGTGGCGCGGGCGGCGAGACGTCGATCACCTCGAGCTCGAAGTCGCCCGGCGGCACCAGGGCGCGCATCTCGGCGATCGCGTCTTCGGGCTTTCGGTTGGGCGCGTAGCGGCGATTCACGTTGACCGTGAAGCGATCCGGCACCACGTTGCGCCCGATGCCCGCGCGCGCCAGCGTGACCTGCAGCGTCTCCTGATAGGTCACGCCGGCGATCGTGACCGGCACCGGCTCCATGGCGGCGAGCCGCTCGAGCAGCGGCAAGGCTTTGTACACCGCGTTGTCGCCGAGCCAGGGACGCGCGCTGTGCGCGGCCGTGCCCTTGGCCGTGAACTCGACGTTGAGCGATCCCACGCAGCCCAGCTCGACCGCGCAGTCGGTGGGCTCGAGCACAATGGCGAGCTGCGCCTCGGCGAGCCACGGCAGCTCGGCCCACAGCTTGCGCAGGCCATTTTTTTCGAACGCGACCTCCTCGCACTCGTAAAACACGAACGCGAGATCGAAGCGCGACTCGCGCGCCGCCAGGGCGCGAGCCAGCTCGAGCATGACCGCGAGCCCGGCCTTCATGTCGGTGGCGCCGAGGCCGAACAGGCGTCCGCGCTCGACGCGCGGCTTCTCGTTGCCCTGGGCGGGCACGGTGTCGAGATGACCGGCGAGCACGGCGAGCGGCCGGCCGTGGCGGCGGGGTGCGGCGTGGACGACGTTCTCATCCACTCGCACCAGGCGGCCCGGCACGCCCTCGAGAGCACGCTGCACGTGATCGGCGAGCGCGCGCTCGTGGCCCGAGACGCTCGGCACCGCGATCAGCTCGGAGGTGAGAGCGACGAGGTCCGTGACGGCCTCCGCGGCGGCGCCGGTCAGGGCGAGGTCTGGGCCGGCCACACGAGCCACACGGAATCGGGCTTGGTCATGCGCTCGGTGAAGCGCCAGCCGTAGGTGTGGCCCACCTGCCAGTGGGCGTTCGATTTCGTGGCCGCGACCGGAATGGTGATGGCGAAGGCGAAGGTCGGCATGCGCTGGTTGGCGTTCATCTTCGAGCGGTCGGGCGGACCTTCGCGCCACAGGATGAGCTCCTCGGACGGACCCGTCTTGGGATCCTGCAGGCGATGGTAGAGCGAGCGGTCCCACTGCTTGCCCTCGTCGGACGAATCCGGCCAGGCGCGCGCGAAGGTGGCGAGCGACGGATAGGTGAAGTCGACGTAGACCGAGTCGTCGCCGAAGCGCTCGACCTTGCCGCCGCGCCGCTTGCCCTCGCTCTCGATGTTGTCGACCAGCCGGCGCGCGGCCTGGAACGTGTCTCCTGCCTGCGACACCCAGTCGGGATCGAGGGCGAAGCGCTCCTTCACCCTGACGCTGCCGTCCGAGAGGACGTGAATGGCGGCGTCGTACTCCATGCAGCCCGCGGCCAGGAGGCCGAAGGCCAGCGCGGCCAGGACGGCGAGCGTGCGGGGCTGGGGTCGTCCTCGCGCGGGTCTATCCATTCGGTTTGTCCTCCTCGGGCTTTTCGACCACCAGAGCGTCGGCCGTGAGCACCAGGGATCCGATCGAGGCGGCGTGCACGAGGGCGACACGCACGACTTTGGCGGGGTCGATCACCCCCGCGGCCATCAGGTCTTCGATCACGCCCGTCGAAGCGTTGTAGCCGACCGGTCCGCTCTTCGACTTGAGCTCGGCGACCACCGAGGCGCCCTCGGCGCCGGCGTTGGCCGCGATCCAGCGCGCCGGCTCCTCGAGCGAGCGCGCGATCACCTCGGCGCCCATGCGCTCGTCGGGCTTGCTCAGCGCCTCGCGCGCCTCGGCGACCGCGGGGAGGGCGCGCAGCAGCGCCACGCCGCCGCCCGGCAGCACGCCCTCCTCGACGGCGGCGCGCGTGGCCGCGATGGCGTCCTCGATGCGCGAGCGACGCTCCTTGAGCTCGAGCTCGGTCGCCGCCCCCACCTCGAGCACGGCCACGCCGCTGGTGAGCCGCGCCAGACGCTCGCGCAGCTTTTCCTTGTCGTAATCGGAGTCGGCCTCGTCGAGCTGTTTCTTGATCTGCGCCACACGCGCTTCGATGTCCTGCTTCGCACCCGCGCCGCCGATCAGTGTCGTGTCGTCTCGGGTGATCACCGCGCGGCGCACGCGGCCCAGATCCTCGAGCCCGGCCTTGTCGAGGCGGAGGCCTTGGTCCTCGGTGATCAGGCGAGCGCCGGTGAGGACGGCGAGATCCTCGAGGATGGCTCGGCGGCGGTCGCCGAACGCCGGCGCCTTCACGGCGCAGGTGGCGAGCACGCCGCGCAGCTTGTTCACCACCAGGGCGGCGAGCGCTTCGCCTTCGATCTCGTCGGCGATCACGAGAATGGGCTTGCCCTGGGCGAGCACCACCTGGAGCACGGGCAGAAGATCTTCGAGCGCCGACACCTTGCGATCGGTGAGGAGCAGATAGGCGTCGACCAGCTCGGCGCGCATGTTCTCGGCGTCGCTCACGAAATAAGGTGAGACATAGCCCTTGTCGAGCAGCATGCCCTCGACCACGTCGAGCTTGGTCTCCATGCCGCGCGCCTCTTCCACGGTGATCACGCCGTCGCGCCCGATCTTCTCCATGGCGTCGGCGACCAGCTCGCCGACTTGGGGATCCTGGTTGGCCGCGATCGTGGCCACGCGGGCGATGTCCTGGCGCGACTCGACCTTGCGCGACTGGTCGGCGAGCGAGCGCACCACCGCCTCGACGGCGCGATCGATGCCGCGCTTGAGCTGCATCGGATTGGCGCCCGCGGCCACCGCGCGCAAGCCTCCGCGCACCACGGCCTGGGCGAGCACGGTGGCCGTCGTCGTGCCGTCGCCGGCCACGTCGTTGGTGCGCGACGCCACCTCGCGCACCAGCTGCGCGCCCGCGTTCTCGAACGGATCCGGCAGCTCGATCTCGCGCGCGATGGTCACGCCGTCGTTGGTCACGGTGGGCGCGCCGACCTTCTTGTCGAGGATGACGTGGCGCCCGCGCGGACCCAGCGTCACCTTGACCGCGTCGGCCATCTGGTCCACGCCGCGGCGCAGAGCTTCCCGGGCGCGCGCGTCGAAGACGAGGCGTTTCGGCATGTGTGGAGTTCCTCCCCGACCGGTAGCGGGATCCGGCGGTACGACAAGAGCGTAGCGGGTTTCGCGCGCACTCTAGTCGTTCGGCGCCTTGGGCTCAAGCTGGTTCGCGGCCGCCATCGGAAACAAGAAAGCCCCCCGCCGAGCGGAGGGCCATGGCCATGCCCGAGCGCGGGCAGCCGCTAGCGGTACATCGCCTTCATCTTCGCCCAGGTCGGCGATTTGACCGGCACGGCACTCGTGATCTGGCCGCGGATCTCGCCGTTGGGTGCATAGGACGTGCGCAGGTTGACGTACAGGTTTCCGGCCTGCAGATCGGAGAAATCGGACACGTTGAAGGCACAGCCGCCGCCCGAGGGCGAAGGATCGGTGCAGCCGGTGATGGCAGAGGGAAAGTTGCCGTCGGCGAGCCAATAGACGATGGGACCGTTCACCCCCGACGAGCCGAGCTGGATGTTGGCTTGCGTCATTGTGCCCACGAGACCGGTGTAGGTCAGCGTGAACGTCATGCTGTTCTTGGCGTCGTTCAGCGTGGCATCGAACTGGCCGACGGCGCCCGAGGAGACGGACGGCGACTCGTTCGAGCCGAGGAGCGTGGCCACCCAATGCGTCTGCGCATGGGCGCCGGTCGCGGATAGAATGGTGAGGACGGAGAGGAAGGACAGGAATCGCAATCGTCGCATTCCGCCTCCTGGGTGGACGAGGAACGGCGGTCAAAGCCTTCCCTATCTTTATATCACCACCGGGAAGGACCGACAATCGCCGAGGTGTTCGCTCGAAGCAAACTCGGGCCGGTCCCTCAACTCCGCCGGGTGCGCGAAGTTGCCGATGGAGCTCTCCCCGCCGCCTGTTCGTGGATCAGACGGAGCCCCTGCAGGGTGAGCCACTCGTCGACGCGATCCACGGTCTCGCAGGCCGGCGCGACGATGTGCGCGAGGCCGCCGGTCGCGATCACGTGCGGCTTGCGGGCGCCTTTCCCATCGCCCAGCTCGCGCGCGATGCGCTTGACCAGCCCGTCCACCATGCCCGCGGTCCCGAGCAGGATGCCGGCCTGCAAGCTCTCCTGCGTGTTGCGCCCGATGGCGCGCTCGGGAAGCTCGAGCTCGACGCGCGACAAGCGCGCCGCGCGACGGAACAGCTCCTCGCTCGAGGTGATCACGCCGGGCGCGATGGCCCCGCCCACGTAGTCGCCGCGCGGGCCCACGACGTCGAACGTGGTCGCGGTCCCGAGATCGACCACGACCGCGGGCACGCCATAGAGAGAGCGCGCCGCGACCGCGTTGGCCAGGCGGTCCGGACCGACGACCGCGGGATCGTGGTAGCGCACCGGAAGGTCGCGCACCGTGCGATGGTCGACCACGAGCGGCGGGTGGCCCGTCACCGCCTCGAGGGCGGCGGCGAAGTCGCGCGTCTGGGTGGGCACGACCGAGCACAGGACGGAGCGGCGCGCCGCCGGATCGCCGGCCTCGCGTCCGCTGAGCGAGCGGATGAGAAGCGCCACCTCGTCGGCGGTGCGCGGCCTCGATCCCACGCGCCAGTGCGAGGTGAGCCGCTCGCCGGTGAACAGGCCGAGCACGGTCTCCGAGTTGCCGAGGTCGACGACGAGAAGAGCCGAGTCGGGCAAAGGCTTGCCGGGCGTTCCCCGCGTTCCGGGCTTGCGCGACCTTCCGGATCTTCCGGCGCTTGCCGGGCGCGGCCTTTTCTTCATGCCCTCTCTCCCGACGAGCCGCGCGCCCAGTTGTCGAGCAGCGCGGGTTGCCGTGACGTCCCACCCTGCGTGCGCTCGATGAGCCAGGCCACGAGGACCGAGAGCGCGTAGAGGGCGACCAGCGGAATCCCGAGGATGAGCTGCGCAATGACCACGTCGCCGGGCGTGATGAGAGCGCCGACCACGACCGCCCCCACGATGGCGAGACGCCACTGCCGCAGCAAGAAGCGCGAAGAGACCACGCGCAGCGCGGTGAGCGCCCCGATGGCGAGCGGCAGCTCGAACACCATCCCGGTGGCGAGGCACATGCTGTAGACAAAGCTCAGCACGTCCGAGAGCCGGAACTGCACGGTCATCGAGGGCGTCACGAACACGTCGAGCGCGGCCAGCGCGATGGGCAGGATGAGCCAGACGGCGAAGGCCACGCCGGTGGCGAAGAGGGCGAGCGAGCCCAGGACGAGCGGCAAGAGCAAGCTCTTCTCCTTGCGCAAGAGTCCCGGCACCACGAACGCCCACACCTGGTAGAAGACCGCGGGCAGCGCCAAACACGCGCCCAGGATGACCGAGAGCTTGAAGCGCTCGAACAGAGCTTCCACCGGGCTCAGCAGGTAGGCGTGCTTGACGGTCATGCGCACCAGCCAGTCGAGCACGTAGGGCGCGGCGAACCAGCCGCCGAGCATGCCAAAGGCGACGGCGAGCAGCGAGCGCAGGAGGCGAAGCCGAAGCTCCTCGAGATGCTCGAGGAGCGTGAGCGCCATCGGCTCCTGCTCTTCCTCGGGCGCCGGGCCTTGGGACACCGTGCCTCGAGACACCGTGCCCTCAGACACCGCCGCCTCCCTGCCACAGGACTTCCAGCTCCCCGGCCCGCACCGAAAGCTCGACGCCGCTGTCGAGGCGAACGAGCAGCGAGCCGTCCTCGACCAGGTCGCGGGCCACGCCGTGGATCTCCGCTCCGCCGCCGCGCACGCGCACTGGGCGCCCGAACATCACCGCGCGCTGGCGCCACTCGTCGAGGAGCTTCGCGTCCCCCGCCTGCTCGAGCAGCGCGTAGGCGGTGTCGAGCTGGCGCACGAGCGCGATCAGGAAATCCTCGCGCGCCACCGGCTTGCCAGCGAGACGGGCGAGCGAGGTCGCGCGTCCGCGCAAGGCGGGTGGAAAATCTTCCTCGACCGAGTTGGCGTTCACGCCCACGCCCACCACCACCGTCCAGCGGCCCTCGTCCTGGCGCGACTCGACCAAGACACCGCCGGCTTTCTTGCCGCTGCCGTCCGCGGCCACGAGATCGTTGGGCCACTTGAGCCCGACGGGAGCGCCGACGCTCTCGGCGGCGCGCGCGGCGGCCAGCCCGGCGGCGAGCGAGAGCAGCGGCACACGCGTGGCCGCGAGCATGGGCCGAAGCAAGACGGACGCCCACACGCCCACGTAGGGCGGCGAGAACCACGCGTTGCCGCCGCGGCCGCGGCCCTTCGACTGGCGCTCGGCGACGACCACGAGCCCTTCGCGCTCGCCCGAGCGGGCGCGCGCCCACACCTCGTCGTTGGTCGACTCGACCTCCTCGAGCGCGATCACGCGGGCGCCCAGCCGCTCTCCGGCGAGGCGGGCGGCGATGGCCTCCGCGCGCCACGCGGGCGGCGGGGCGAACGGGAGCGCGGACTCAGTCAAGGGCGAGAATCTCCAGGCTCAGATCGAGCGCCGGCGCCGAGTGGGTGAGCGCGCCGACCGAGATGAAATCGACTCCCAGCTCGGCGATCTGCTTCACGTTGTCGAGGTGGACGCCGCCACTGACTTCGACCTCGGGCCAGCGCCTGGCCCCCTTGCGCCGCGCCCGCGGCGGCACCGCCGGCTTGGGATGGTTGTCCACGATCAAGAGCGCGGTGGCGATCTGCTCGAGGCTCATGTTGTCGAAGAGGATGCGGTCCACGCCGGCCTCGCACGCCTCCTTCACCTGCTCGAAGCTTTGGGCTTCGACCTCGAGCAAGAGCTCCTGGCGGTGCGCTTGGATGCGCTCCACCGCCTGGGTGAGCGAGCCGGCGGCTTTGATGTGGTTGTCCTTCACCAGGTACATGTCGCCGAGGCCGATGCGATGGTTCTCGCCCCCGCCCTTCTGCACCGCGTACTTCTCGAGCACGCGCAATCCGGGCAGGGTCTTTCGCGTGTCGAGAATCACCGCGGCGGTGCCGCGCGTGCGGCGGACGAAGCGCGAGGTCAGCGTGGCCACGCCCGACAGGTGACAGAGAAAGTTGAGCGCCGTGCGCTCGGCCGAGAGGATCGAGGCCGCTTTGCCGTGCAGGCGCGCCACCTCGCGGCCCGGCTGCACGCGCTGCCCGTCCTTGGCGTCGGAGGTCATCGTGATCTCGGCGTCGACCTCGCGGAACACGAGCCGCGCCACGTCGAGCCCGGCGAGCACGCCGTTCGCCTTGGCCACGATCGAGGCCTGCGCCACCACTTCCGGGCCCACGGTGGCCTGCGTGGTCACGTCGCCGCCCCACAGATCCTCCATGAGCGCGACCTTCACGGTGTGGAGGGCGATGGTCTCGAGATTCATCGGCCGCGCCTCCGTCCGTGACGGGCGCGCGGTGCGGTGAGCACGGCCCCCGCCCGTGCGCCCAGCGCGCGCTCGATGGCGTCGGTCAGGGCCGTGGGATCGGCGCCCGCGGCGAGCGCGGTCTGGGCCAGCTCCTCGATCCGGTCGCGTAGGCTCGCGGCGCGCTCGAACTCCAGGCGGCGCGCGGCGGCGTGCATCTCGATCTCGAGCTCGGCGATGGCGCGCGCCGTGTCGGCGCCGCTCTCGGCCAGGCCTTCGGTGTCGCCGGGCGAGAGTCCGGCGCCGGCATTCAGCTCCTCGGCGCCCACGCGCGCGTCGGCCACGGTGGTGATGCGCATCACCTCTTCCATCGATTTGACGATCGAGCGCGGCGTGATGCCGTGCTCCTCGTTGTAGGCGATCTGGCGCTGGCGGCGGCGCGTCGTCTCCTCGAGGGCGCGGCTCATCGAGCCTGTCATCTGGTCGGCGTAGAGGATCACGCGGCCGGCGATGTTGCGCGCCGCGCGGCCCGCCGTCTGGATGAGCGAGCGGTCGCTGCGCAGAAAGCCTTCCTTGTCGGCGTCGAGAATGGCCACGAGGCCCACTTCCGGCAGATCGAGCCCCTCGCGCAAGAGATTGATCCCGACCAGCACGTCGAACTCGGCGAGCCGCAGCCCGCGCAACAGCTCGACCCGCTCCAGAGCGTCGATGTCCGAGTGCAGGTACTTCACGCGCACGCCCATGTCGGCGAGGTAGTCGGTCAGGTCCTCGGCCATGCGCTTGGTGAGCGTGGTCACGAGCACCCGCTGCTTGTCGGCGACCACGCGGCGGATCTCGCCCAGCAGATCGTCCACCTGGCTCGCGATCGGGCGCACCTCGACCTCGGGATCGACGAGCCCGGTGGGCCGGATGATCTGCTCGACCAGGACACCCTGCGACTTGGCGATCTCGTACTCCGCCGGCGTGGCCGAGACGAAGATCGTCTGCTGCGTGATGGCCTCCCACTCGTCGAAGCGCAGCGGCCGGTTGTCGAGCGCCGAGGGCAGGCGGAAGCCGTAGCGCACCAGCGTCTCCTTGCGCGAGCGGTCGCCCTCGAACATGCCGCCGATCTGCGGCACGGTGACGTGCGACTCGTCGACGATGGTGAGGAAGGGGCGCGGGAAGTAGTCGAGCAGGCATTGCGGCCGCTCGCCGGGCGAGCGCCCCGAGAGGTGGCGCGAGTAGTTCTCGACGCCCGGACAGTAGCCGATGGTGCCCAGGAGCTCGAGGTCGTACTCGGTGCGCGAACGGATGCGCTCGGCCTCGAGGAACTTGCCCTCGGACTCGAACTTCGTCGCCTGCTGATTCAGCTCTTCCTTGATCCCGTCCAGGGCGCGCTGGATGCGCGAGCGCGGGGTGACGAAATGCTTGGCCGGATAGAGCACCAGGCGGTTCTTGCGGCCCAGCACGTGCCCGGTGAGCGCATCGACCTCGGACAGGCGCGCCACCCGGTCGTCGTCGAGCTCGATGCGCACCGCGTGCTGCTCGTAGGCCGGACGCACCTCGATCACGTCGCCGCGCACGCGGAAGGCGCCACGGCGGAAATCGATCTCGTTCCTTTGATACTGGATCTGCACCAGGCGCGAGAGGATGAAGTCGCGGGCCGTGATCTCCCCCACCTGCAGGCTGAGCGAGAGGTCGCGGTAGTCCTCGGGTGAGCCCAGCCCGTAGATGCTCGACACCGAGGCCACGATGATCACGTCGTCGCGCTCGAGCAGTGCCGAGGTGGCCGAGAGGCGCAAGCGATCGATGTCGTCGTTCACCGAGGCATCTTTTTCGATGTAGGTGTTGCTCTGCGGGATGTACGCCTCGGGCTGGTAGTAGTCGTAGTACGAGATGAAGTAGCCGACGGCGTTTTCGGGGAAGAACTGCTTGAATTCCCCGTAGAGCTGCGCGGCCAGCGTCTTGTTGTGCGAGATCACGAGCGCCGGCATGCCGGCGGCCGCGATCACGTTGGCCATGGTGTACGTCTTGCCGCTGCCGGTCACGCCGAGCAACGTCTGATGGCGATCCCCGCGGGTCAGGCCCTCGGCCAGCTCGCGGATCGCCTGCGGTTGATCGCCTTGCGGCGGATAGGGCGGATGGAGCTTGAATTCAGCGGACATTTCGCGGCGAGAATACCATGCGAGGCAGGCGGGGAGCGCCCGCCTTGCGCCTCCCCCGCTAGGACTGCGTCCGCACGGTGTACGTGAGCTTGCCCTCGCCTCCGGCTTCGATGGTCACGGGGAACTCGACCGTCTGCGCGTCCTTCTTGGTGAAGTCGCTCGACTTCTGCGTGATCTCCCAATCGCCCTGCGGATGCTCGATCACGATCACCGTGACCCGCTCCTTCTTGCGGTTGCGGACGTCGATCTCCCACGAGGTCTCGGTCACTTTGTCGGAGATGCGGCGGAAATTCGTCTGCTTGCGCTCGGCCACCACGTCGAAGGCCTTGCCCAGGGCGAGGCGCACCTTCTCGTCCTGCGGCGTGTGGTCGATGCGGTCCTCGCCCACGAACTCCTGCGAGCCGTCCTTGTCCTGCTTGTAGACGCGCACCGTGCCGGCCGGAAGAGGCATGCCGAGGCCCGACGCTTGCGCGTTCTTGAACTCGAGAGTGACGTTCACCTTGTTGCCCAGCCGCTCGGCGTCGAAGGTGTACTTCTTCTCCACGTTCTTCACGTCGGCGGGCTCGAAGAGCGAGATCTGCTTCGACTCGCGATCGGCGATCGTAGTCGGGCGCTGCAGATCGTAGAGGTGGAACTCGAAGAAGCCTCTTTCAGCGAACGGCGGCGGCGCCGCCTCGGCGGCCATCATGTCGGTGCGCATGCCGGCGGCGTACTTGGCGAACACCTGGCGCACGAGCTGCACGTCTCCGGCCACGAGCTTGAGCTTGGTCTCGGGATAGGTGGCACCCGAGTGGTTTTCGATCGAGACCCAGCCGCCGAGCGAGAGCCCGGTGTCCTCCGGATTCACCACCGCCACGTACTCGGCGTGCCACGAGAGGCCGTTCGTCAGGTAGGAGAGCCGCGTGCGGCGGCTGCCGGCGCCTTGGGCATCCACGAGCCACGCCAGCGTCGGCCGCGAGATGAGCCCTCCGGGAAGCTGCGTGACCGAAAGCTCGCGCGTCTCGGAGCGATTGAGGATCTTGATGCCGTCCTTGGTGTCGATCACGATCGAGCCGCCGTCGAACGAGAGGAGCTTGCCCTCGCTTACCCCGCCGTCCTTGCCCACGACGCGCACCGTGCCCTCGAGCGAGCGCTCGAGCAGGCGGTCGCCGCTCACCAAGTCGTACTGGAAGTTCTGCTCGAGGACGCGGAAATCACCACCGCTCACCGGAATCAGGTGCACGGAGGTGGGGTCGATCTGGGCGGCGACGTCAGCGTAGCGCAGGGTGGAGCGGCCGCCGGCAAGATGGATGCTTCGCTCCTCGCGCACCAGCGCGATGTCCTGGTTGTACACGGTGACGGAGAGCTGGCGGTTGCCGTCGGTTTCGGGCGCGGCCTGGATCTGCGCCCGGGCGGGCGCGGCCAAGAGAGTGCAGCACAGCACGAGCCCCAGCGTTCTCTCGAAGTTCATCGGCGGTCTCCCCTCGGCCCTCGGCGGTGAACTCGCACTCTCGTACCGATCGAATCCGTTTCGGTTCCGTGGCGCGAGCGCTCGCCGCGCCAACTTTGCGTCAGGCCGCTCGACGCGCGGCGCTCCTGGTCTCAGGCGCGCCGCCTTAGGCGCGCAGCGCCTCCTCGGCGCGCTTGAGCTTGGCCACCGTCTCCTGGAGCTGCGCGAGCTTGGCGCGCTCGCGCTCCACCACTTCCTTCTTGGCCTTGGTGAGGAAGTCCTGGTTCATGAGCTTGCGGCGCGTGCTCTCGAGCTCGCCCAGGACGCGGTCGGCCTCGCGCGCCAGCCGCAGGCGCTCGGCGTCGAGATCGACGAGTCCGGCGAGCGGCAGCCACACCTCCATGCCGCGCACCACGGCCGAGGCCGCGACGCCGGGGCGGCTGGCGTCGGGCGAGATCGTCCACTGGTCGACGCGCGCCAACGGCGCGAGCAGATCGCGGTGAGCGCGGATGCGCTCGCACTGCGCCAGGTCGGCGCGCAGCACCACCGGCACCATCTTGGCGGGCGCGAGATTCATCTCGGCACGCAGGTTGCGGATGGCAACCACGAGATCCATGAGCAGGCTCATGTCGGTCTCGGCCTGGGCGTCGAACCACGTCTTCTTCGCCTTGGGCCACGGCGCCACGGTGATCGAGGCACCCTGGTGCGGAATCGCCTGCCACACTTCTTCGGTGAGGAACGGCATGAACGGATGCAGGAGATGGAGAATCCCCTCGAGCACACGATGCGCGATCACGCGCGCCGTGCGCGCGCCCGCCGGGTC
>DATFWU010000239.1:0-3953 GCA_035259005.1 Candidatus Eiseniibacteriota bacterium | reverse complement strand
CATTCGGAGTGAACATCCGACCTCCCGCTCCCCGCCCCCACCGCCTCCAGCTCCCCGTCCGGCATGCTCCCCCGAGGGGTTCGCGCCTCGCGCGCTCGCAAGCGCTCGGCCAGATCGGCCAGCGTGAACGAGTCGAGAGTGGTCAGCACGCTCTCGTGGAGCGCGCGCCACAGGGGATGGGCCACGCAGTTCTCCTCGTGGCCGTTCGTGTCCTTGAGACACTCGACCGGGAGCAGCGAGCCTTCGAGCAGCGACACCACCTGGCGGATCGAGATCGCCTTGGGATCCTGCGCCAGGATGACTCCGCCACGGGCGCCGCGACTCGAGCGTACGAGCCCGCCACGCCGAAGCTTGGCCAGGAGCTGCTCGAGGTACTTGGCCGGCAACCGCTCGGCCTGGGCCACGGTGCGAACGTTGATCGGTCCTTCTCCGTAGCGCGCTGCCAAATAGGCAAGGGCGCGCACTCCGTACTGGCCTCGGCTACTAACACGCATTTCCGTCTCCCGCGGGTTGAGCCGACCCGCTCTGAGCTTCGCGCTCTTTCGCGACCTCGATGACTTCCTTCATCAAGGCCTCCACGATTTCTTCTTCCTTCACTTTACGGACGATCTTGCCGCCGCGCATGAGCAGTCCCACGCCCACACCGCCGGCGATGCCTACGTCCGAGTCGCGAGCTTCCCCCGGGCCGTTCACTTCGCATCCCATGACGGCGACGCGAAGGGGCACACGAAGCTTGAGCGACTTGACCTTCTCCTCGACCTTCGTGGCGAGCGGGATGAGATCGATGTCACAGCGCCCGCACGAAGGACACGAAATGATCTCGGGGCCGAGCTTGCGCAGCCCGACGGCCGAGAGAATGCCGTACGCCGTCTCGATCTCTTCGACCGGATCGGCGGTCAGTGAGACGCGCATCGTATCGCCGATGCCTTCGGCGAGCAGGATGCCGAGCCCCACCGCACTCTTCACGCTGCCGGCGCGCGTGCTCCCCGCCTCCGTGATGCCGATGTGGAGCGGATACGGAAAGCGCTTGGCGGCGAGCCGATAGGCGGCGACGGCGAGCGGCACGTCCGACGCCTTGAGCGAGACCACGATGTTCTCGAAGCTCTCGCGCTCGAGGATACCGATCTGGATGGCCGCGGCCTCCACCAGCGCGCGCGGATCGTGCGTCCCGTATTTGGCGATGATCGACTTGGGCAACGAGCCCACATTGGCGCCCACGCGGATGGGCACGCCTCGGTCGCGCGCCGCGGCGAGGATCTCGCGGGTCTTCTCTTCACTGCCGATGTTGCCCGGGTTGATGCGGATCTTGTGCACGCCCGCGGCCAGCGCCTTGAGCCCGAGCTTGTAATGAAAGTGGATGTCGGCCACCACCGGGATGGGCGAGCGGCGGACGATCTCGGGCAGGCTGTCGGCCGACTTGTCGTCGGGGACGGCCACCCGCACCACCTCGCAGCCGGCGTCCGCCAGCCGCTGGATCTGGTTCATGGTGGCCGGCACGTCCCAGGTCATCGTGGTTGTCATCGACTGGACCACGACCGGGGCGCCGCCGCCGATCTGGACGCCGCCGACCACCACCGGACGGGTGTGCGCCCGCGGCGGATCGGCGGGAGTCAGCGCGGGAACTGCCAGGATTTCGGGAAGCCATTCCGGCTCGGGGACATCACGGCTCAACGGAATGGAATTGTTCTCGCTCAACGGTGTGACCTCCCGTCCGTACATCTGGGGAAACGGGGAAGCGGAAGGCGGCGCGCGTCCGGTGCGCGGGGCGGCCAAAGCCGTCGTCCAAATCCCACCGATTCAGTAGGTAACTCGCCGAATCTAGGGTGGGTTGGCCGGACTGTCAACCCCGGAGGGTGCGAGCGGAACCGTTTCCAGATCGAGCGGGGCCTGGCGGGGCTCTCTCCGGCGGTCGGAGAGGAAAAGGAGGGCTCCCACTCCTCCCGTGAGGTACAGCGAGGCGAGCCAGGCAAGGCCGACGGCGAGCGCCTGCTCGTGTCCGATGCCGGCGCGACCCAAGAAATAGACGAAGGCCGCCTCGCGCACCCCGAGTCCGCCGGGCGCGATGGGCAGCTGACCCGCCAGGATGACGAGCGGGATGAGCGCCATGGCGTCCCAGAAGCCGAGCGACACGTGCAGCGCGCGCGCCAGGAGATAATTCGAGCCGATGGTCGCCAGGTGATTGAGGAGGGAGAGAAAAAACACGGTGGGCGCGGTCGAGACGATCGCCTCCCACGTGCCGTGACCGAGCACGGGCTCCAAGAGCGGCACGCGCCTGGCGAGAAAGGTGGTCACCGGCCGGCCCCACAGGCCGAAGAGAAAGAGAATGCTCACCGCGCTGAGGCCGAGACCGAGTGCCAGCGGTACCAAGTCCTGCGTGCTCTTGTTCTCCGCCACGACGGGCGCGACGAGCAAGAGAAGTGCGAGCAGCCCGATGCCGCGCTCGACGAGAAGCGACACTCCGGCGCGCCCGGCGCCGAAGCCGCTTCGCCCCACGCGCGCCAGGCGATAGACATCGCCGCCGATCGAAGTCGGCAAGAAGAGACTCAGGAAGAGTCCGCCACCAAACACGCGCACCGTCTCGCCCCAGTGGAAGTCGGAGCCGAGAGCCTTGAGCAGCACGTGCCAGCGCACCACGGCGATGCCTAGCCCCGTCCAGAGCACGAGGAGCGCCAAGGCCGCCCACTTGGGATCGATGGCCGCCAGCGTGTTCCCGATCGACTTCCAGTCGAGATGCGTCCCGAGCCACGCGAAGAGCGCGACCGCGACCAGCACGCGAATGACGAGCGGCCAGAACTTGCGGCCCTTTGGTTTAGACAGCATTTCCGCCTGAGCGGCCATCAAGGTCTCCAGAGAGGACCGTTAGCGAGCAAAGTCGATCGAAACGGGCACCGTGCGCTCCGAAATCCTTCGCCTGTCCAAAGAATCATCCAGGGGGTCGAGCCTTGCCCGCACTTCAAATCCCGAGTCGATGCTATAGCTAGGTTTCCCCACTGTCGTCGAGTCAACGAGACGCCAATAATGTGATTCCAGTTGGTCATGGTGAAAGACGAAACTCTCTTGGAACGATCGAGCCGAGGGAAGTGCCAAGTTCTTTGAGACCTCGACGAGATCTCCAAAGGGTTCCGAGCTGACCCATGCCACGCTGAGACGGTACGTCCCTGGCAGCTTGCCATGCACACCTACAAAGACGGTATCCACGTCCCCGACCATGTTCGATCGAACAAACAGGGTATCCAGCTGGTACCGATCCCTTCTGAAGGCGGCGTCCGACGCTTCGACTCCTTTCCAGTACTTGGTACGTGATTTCGACCAAAGAGAGATTGCCATGACCACGGAAGCGTCCAGCACGAGCGATCCCAAGAGTAGAGCCCACAAGACTCTCCTCTGCACGTGAGGGCGGGCGGTTCCGCTCGCCACGCGAGCCTCCGCCCTGATCCCCAACTTCCAACCAAGCCAGGCCATGAACCCGAGACATCCAGCAAGAGAGCCGTAAAACAAGAAGTCAAGCACCGACACGGTATGAAAGGCCGCCAACATGAGGAAGACCGTCAGGGGTCCAAGTACCGTCGCCATGATGCCCCAAAGGACTGTGCCTCCGGCGACCATGGAGACGACATAAAGCGTTCGAAGCCTCATGTCCGGCGGAATCCGGCTAGTGCATCGCCGCTAGGAGGACAAGCATCAAGAGAATGGGTAGCAGCAACACGCGGCCAAAGGCGCAAAGACAAGTCGGAAGGAAAGCAAATCTCAGGAAGCCGGCGCCTCGAGTCCACCCTCGCCCATCAGGACTCATTGCTTGCCTCCTCGAATCTTCCGCCACCTCGCCAGCCGCTCGGCGATCTCCTTCTCGAGGCCGCGGTCGGTCGGGCGATAGAAAGTGGTCCCTTCGAGCTCGTCGGGCAAGTGCTGCTGGGCGACCTGGGCTTCGGGCTCGGCGTGGGCGTAGCGATAGC
>DATFWU010000238.1:0-11332 GCA_035259005.1 Candidatus Eiseniibacteriota bacterium | reverse complement strand
GGTCGAGCCCACGGAGGCACCACTCGGCAGGACGAACCCTGAAGGCCGATCGTACAGCGCGGCGGCCAGCGCCTGGCGATTCTCTTCGAGGATGGGCTTGGCCCAACTCAGAATGCGGTCGGCGGCGCCCAGGATGGCGATGGCGATTCCGGTTGCCGGACCCGAGGGATCGACGGACAGGTAGAGTCGCACGCGGTGGCAAGCTTCCTGGATGGCGGCGGGCGCGATCAGCCATCCCGAGCGCAAGCCGCCGAAGCCGTACGACTTGGTGACGCTCGACAGCGTCACGACGTCGGGATGACGCGTGTGCGCCGTGCCCGCGGGCCGCGCGGGGTCCACATCGCGATAGACTTCGTCGATCGCCAGGACCGCGCCGGCGCGTCGCGCGCCTTCCGCGAGCGCGTCCACCGTCGCATCGGACAAGCGGGCGCTCGTCGGGTTGTGCAGATCGGCGACCAGGATGAATGACAAGCGGCGCCCGGCTGAGCGTGCTTCCTCGGCCGCGCGCGCGATGGCTTCCGTGGCCTGGGCCGGCTCGAGTGAGCCATCGAGGCCGCGTGGCAAGGGCCGCACGGTCGCTCCCGACGCCCTCGCTACGCCGGCCAGCGATTGATAGCCCGGCATCTCGACGAGCGCGAAATCCCCCGCCTCGATGACCGCGCTCGCGACGAGGAAAAGCCCCTCGCTCAATCCGTGGCACAACAGCACGCGCTCGAACGGCACGCCGTAGCGCGCCGCGACCAATTCACACAGGCGGCGCTCGCCGCCGCCCAGCGCGACGAGGAGAAAGGGCGCCTCGTGCGGATCGAAAATCTCCTGGGGCGGCATCGGGATCGCGCTGCCGCTCAAGTGGTGCTCGAGCTCGGTCTCGTGCGACCAGCTCAGGTGCTCGAGAAGAGGGAATCGCTTCGCGTATTCGCGCAAAGAAAGCTCCCGGCCGCGCGGAAAGAGGGGACGGTTTCGCTCGCGGTTGACCGGGTGGAAAGCACTGTTTAGCATCCCGCCCGATCACGACCGCTCAATCTATGGGCGTCATCCGCAACCGTCAAGAGAAGCGGGCCCCGGGAGAACACTTGGACAAAGCCTCGCGACTGGCCGAGCTCGAACGCCGCCGCGCCCAGGCCATCGCGGGCGGCGGGGCGGAGCGCATCGCCAAGCTGCACGAGCAGGGACGTCTTTCCGCCCGCGAGCGGCTCGACCTCCTTCTCGATCCCGGCTCGTTCCAGGAAGTCGGCGTCTTCGTCACCCATCGCTCCACGGATTTCGGCATGGCCGACCGGCGCGTCGTGGGCGACGGCGTGGCGGCCGGCTTCGGCACCATCGCCGGCCGCCCGGTCGCCGTGTTCGCGCAGGATTTCACCGTCTTCGGCGGCACCATGTCCGAGGCCAACGCGGCCAAGATCGTCCGCGTCATGGATCGGGCACTCGAGATCGGCGTGCCCGTGATCGGGCTCAACGACTCGGGCGGCGCCCGCATCCAGGAGGGCGTGGCGAGCCTGGGCGGCTACGCCGACATCTTTCTCCGCAACACGATCGCCTCGGGCGTGATCCCGCAGATCTCGGCGATCCTGGGCCCATGCGCGGGCGGCGCCGTCTACTCCCCCGCCATCACCGATTTCACGCTCATGGTGCAGGGCACGAGCCACATGTTCGTGACCGGACCCGACGTGATCAAGGCGGTGACGCACGAGGACGTGACCTTCGAGGATCTGGGCGGCGCCATGACCCACGCCTCGAAGAGCGGGGTCGCCCATTTCGTCTCGGCCGACGACGCCGAGTGCCTGGACACCGTGAAGCGGCTGCTCTCTTACCTGCCGCTCAACAACCGCGAGGATCCGCCGAGCGCCCCGTGCAAGGATCCCGTGGAGCGGCGCGCCGATTCGCTCGGCAGCGTGATCCCCGACTCGCCCAACAAGCCCTACGACATGAAGTCGGTGATCACCGCCGTGGTCGACGACGGCGAGTTCCTCGAGGCGCACGCTTACTTCGCGCGCAATTTGATCGTGGGCTTCGCCCGCTTGAACGGCCGGCCGGTGGGCGTGGTCGCCAACCAGCCCAACGTGCTGGCCGGCGTGCTCGACATCAATTCGTCGGTCAAGGGCGCGCGCTTCATCCGCTTCTGCGACGCCTTCAACGTGCCGCTCGTCACCTTCGAGGACGTGCCTGGATTCCTGCCGGGCACCGACCAGGAACACGGCGGCATCATCCGCCACGGCGCCAAGCTGCTTTACGCCTATTGCGAGGCGACGGTGCCCAAGCTCACCGTGGTCACGCGCAAGGCCTACGGCGGCGCCTACGACGTCATGTCGTCCAAGCACGTGCGCGGCGACTACAACGTGGCTTGGCCCTCGGCCGAGCTGGCGGTCATGGGCGCCGAGGGAGCCGTGAACATTCTGTACCGCGACCGCCTCGCCAAGGCGGGCGATGTGGCGGCCGAGCGCAAGAAACTGATCGAAGAGTACAACGCCAAGTTCGCCAATCCGTGGATCGCGGCCGAGCTGGGCTATCTCGACGACGTGATCGATCCGCGTGATACGCGCCCCAAGCTCATCGCCGCGCTCGAGCTCCTCGCCAGCAAGCGGCAGACCATGCCGTACAAGAAGCACGGCAATCCTCCGCTATGAGCCCGGTTCCGCGCCCCGCGCCTCCTCCCGACAACCTCGCCGGTTTCCGGCTCGCGGGTGGCTTCAACGCTTCCGGCGTGTCGTGCGGGCTCAAGCCGAGCGGTGCGTTGGATCTCGCGCTCGTGGTGGCTGACCGTCCGTGCGCGGCGGCCGGCGTGTTCACCCACAATCTCGTGAAGGCGGCGCCGGTCACCTTCGATCAGGGCGTGCTGGCGCGGAACGCGAGCGGCGTGCGCGCCGTGATCGCAAACTCGGGTTGCGCCAACGCCTGCACCGGAGATCAAGGCCAGCGCAACGCGCGGCGGATGGCGGAGCTGGCCGCCAACGCCTTCAAGTGCTCCACCGAGTCGGTGCTCGTGCTGTCGACCGGCGTGATCGGCAAGCAGCTCGACATGATGAAGATCGAGCGCGGCATTCCCGAAGTGTGTGCGCGCGCCTCGTCCGATGGGGCCGCCCTGGCCGCACGCGCGATTCTCACCACCGACACGCGCGCCAAGGTGGCAGGCGCGAGCGTGGCGCTGGGCCAGGGCCACGCCAGCATCCAGGGCTTCGCCAAGGGCTCGGGCATGATCCACCCCTGGATGGCGACCATGCTGGCCGTGATCACGACCGACGCGGTCATCTCGCCGGACATGCTGCGAAACGCGCTCCTGCGGGCGGTGAGCAAGAGCTTCAATCGTCTGAGCGTGGACGGCGACATGAGCACCAACGACACCGTGCTCGTGCTCGCCTCGGGCGCTTCCGGCGCCAAAGTCGAGCCCGCGCATCTGGATCGCTTCGTCGAGGGCTTGACGCAGGTGTGCATCTCGCTCACCAAGCAGATCGCGCGCGACGGGGAGGGCGCGAGCAAGCTGATCGAGATCACGGTGGCTGGCGCCACCGACGAAGCCAACGCGCACCGCGCCGCCGACGCCATCGCCTGCTCGCCCCTGGTCAAGACGGCGATCCATGGCAACGATCCCAATTGGGGCCGCATCCTCGCGGCCGCGGGCTACAGCGGGGCCACCTTCGACCCGGATCGTGTCGGTCTATCGATCGGCGAAGGCGGCGCCGCTCTGCAGCTCGTGGCGCGCGGCCAGCCCATCCCCTTCGACGTGCGCAAAGCCAGCGACCTCTTGCGCCACGACCCCGTGCACGTGCGCCTGGAGCTCGGCATCGGCCACGCCCAGGCCACGGTATGGACCTGCGACCTGAGCGCGGCCTACATCCAGATCAACGCCGACTACACGACCTAGTCCTCACCAACTCAGACCCGCCCCCACGCGAATGCTCCTCCCCTCCTGCCACACGCGCGGGTCATGGAGCGGCACCCAATCCTCCTTGCCGTCGCCGTTCGTGTCCTTGAGATACGCCCCACCGGCCCTCCCGGTCTCCGTGTAGTAGATCGAGTACTCGTCTCCGACTTGATTCACGTAGGGATCGGGAAAGCTGCCGAACGTGAGCTGCTGAATGTTCCTCGCGTCCAGCACGTTGCGGGCGTCGGCGAAGAAAGTGACTTGCTGGTTCCAGATGTGGAAGAACTTGTCGACCATGATGGACAGCGTGCTCTGGCTCGGCAGGCGGCGCGAATTCTCAAGCTTGGGGTCGGGCTTGCGATCATCGCGGAAGGTCGGCGTGTACGGCAGCCCGGAGCCGAAGGTCCAAAGCAGGCTCCCGCCCCAGTGCGACGGGTCGCGCACCACGAGACTGGCCGAGAGCGTGTGACGCTGATCCCAGCGCAAGGGCAGCTCTGAGATCGGTAGATAGAGAAGCGTTCCGTTGGCGAATTGCAGTCCTTGGTTGGGATCCGAGGCCACGCCGGTGGCGATCGAGTACGTGTAGTTCAGGTTCGTCGAGAAGCGGTGAGTCAGACGCTTGGTGAGGCTCGCCTCCACGCCGTGCGCCGACGCGTAGTCCTCGTTCACGTACGTGGAGACGAGCAGATTGGTCGCCGGGTCGCGCACCTGGCGGGTGTCGATGAGCCCATAGATATCGCGGAAGAAGAGCGCGAATTGTCCCGCCACGTCGGGCGAGAAGAGGTGCTGGATCGCCGCCTGATACTCGATGTTGGTCTGTGCTTCGAGATCGGGATTGCCACGGATCGGCACCGTGGCCATCGAGCCGCGGTTCTCGAACAGGTAATCACGATTGGGGATCTGATAGAGCCAGCCGTAATGAAGGCTCAGCACGTCACGCTCGGTGATGGGATAGGCAATGCCCAAGCGCGGCGACACTTGGTGCTTGAAGCGCTCTCCCGGCTTGCCCGTCTGCGGGTCGACGAGATCCCGATCCGGAACCTGCGCGCCCGGCGTGAAGCCGTCCCAGCGCATCCCCGCGTTCAGGACGAGTCCTTCGAATTCCCAGCGGTCTTGCAGATAGGCCGAGGCCTCGGGGTTCGAGTTGTCGTAGTCGGTGCGCTGCAGGCCGGGGAGTCCCTGAGATTCCTGATTGGGAAACGCCAGCGACACATTGTGGAGCGTGTTGTAGCGCAGCTCGACGCCGGTCTCGACCAGGTGCCCCTTCCAGCGCGACGTGACGTATTCGCCTCGCGCCGTGTACACGGTGGTCCGCCGGTCGCTCCACACCGGATAGTCGCCGTGCGTGGCGAAGTAGAGATTGTCGTTCTCGTTTCCCGACCAGTAGAACGGCGAGCGCGTGTCGTACTCCCACGGCGCCTTCCCGCCCACCGAGGTGTGGTCGGTGAATTCGTTGCGCGCCAGGCGAAGCGTATAGAAGCTCGTCGTATCCACGTTCTGTCGCCACACCGTGGTGAGCTGCCGGAACCGACTCGTGGTCGTGGGCACGTGATCGGCGGCTTTGAAGCGCTGAAAGGTCGAATCCTCGGGAAAGAAAGACCAGCGTCCGTAGACCGGCGTCGGCGCTCCCGGTGCGCTGGAGTCGTAGGTCACCGAAACGAATCCATCCCGGCTCCACATGTGGTTGTAGGGCGTCGTGATCGAGCGGTTGTCGAGGCCTTCGATCGTCCACTTCCAGGTGGGTCGCGCGTAGGCGAGCTTCATTCCCAGGTTGACCACGTTCGACTGGCGATTTCCGAGGTGGACGAAGTCCAGGAAGTCATGGCGCGACTCGGACTGGCCGCTCTTGAGATAAGTGTCCTGCCAGGTCCCGTCGAAGGTCGCGAAGTAGGTCAGACGACGGACCGGCGTCGGGCCCCCGAAGCCGAGAGTCAGGCGATCGTAGTTGTCGAATGTCTTGACCGTCTCGCCGTAGCGGTCGGTGTGCCACTGCGCCTCACCACCGAAGCGGGTACCGCCCTCGCGAGTCTCCACTTCGAGGATGCCCGAGAGCGCGTCGCCGTGCTTGGCGTCGACGCCGCCGGTGATCAGGTTCGCGCGGGCCACGAAGGGATTGGCGATCTGAGGAATCTCGCCCCCCATGGGGTTGGTGGCACCGATGCCGCTGATCGTCATCTTGAGCTCGTCGTCGCGGCCGCCGCGGATGTGCAGCTCACCCGCTTGCACCACGACGCCGCTCTGCAGGGCGGCCAAGCCCTGGATGTTGTCCACCGAGATGAGCCCCAGGGCCGCGGGGTCCATCGGATGCTCGAAGACCGTGGAGTGGACATCGATCATGCTCGCCTTGACCACGATCTCGGGGACGATCTTGACCGTCCTGGCTTCGCCCATTTCCACTTTCAAGCGCGTGGTCTCGCCGGGCCGCACGACGACGGTGCGGCTCACCGGTTCGAACCCTACTTCCAGAATCCTGAGCGTGTGCGCGCCAGCGGGAACGTCACGGATCGTGAACGTTCCCTTTTCCTCGCCCATCGTGCCCCGCGTCGTCCCCAGGGTGATGGTGGGAAACGGGATCGGCGTCTTGCCGTCGCGCTCGGTGACCTGGCCGGTGATCGTTCCGGTACCTTGTGCGTGAGCGAAAGGCGGGAAGAGAAGGAGCAGGGCAAGCGGCAGAATCCTGTGTCCGTGCCGTCGAAAACGAGATTCCATGCTGGGCCTCACCCATCGCGCGACGGGATGAGGTCATGGCTCGTGGAAGGGCGGCCGAAGCGGGGCTCGTGAAGCGCACGGGCCGCGTCTCCCGTGAAGGGGCCGAAAGCCCCGGGCGCGACGGGAGGATGGCGCGGCGGTTTGGAGCGCGGCGGTGGACAGGGACAAAGCGAAACGGGCGCCGGTGATCCGTGGCGCCCGCTCGTGAGCCATGGTGCCGCAGTGTGCGAGCCTTGTCAACCTGGATCTCGGCGAACCGCGCGCCGCTCCGCGGCCATCTGCTGCATACGAGTGCCCAGGTCTGACAAAGAGAAAATCTGCGTGAGGCTGGGCTTGGCGCCCAGGACAACCATCATGGTGTCGATCGCGGCCTCGGTGCCGGCGATGGCGCCGATGGCCGCGAGAGCCCAGGGACGTGACGGGACACACGACTGCGCCACCTGGGCGAGCTGAGGGACGTCCGTGGCGTCGCCCAAATTGGCCACCGCGCGGATGTCCGCGTCCATCGTCGAAACACCGCCGCTCCAGCCACAGGGCCCGAAGAATCCTGGCCTTAGGAGCGACAGGGCGCGTGGATCTCCGATCTGGCCTAGCGCGTGATAGACGTACGCGCGAATGTACGGGCCTTGCTGGGAGGCGTATTCGATGAGCGCGGGCACCGCGCTCGTGTCGCGCGCGACGCCGAGCGCTTCGATCATGCTCGCGGCCTCGAGGATGCCGATGTCCTCGCCCTGGGGCCCCTTCCCGGTTTCGAGCCGGTGGCGCAGGACGCGGAGTCCCGCCACCGAGCGGCGCCGGCCGACTTGGTCGATGGCGAGCGCGCGGTCGGCGGTTTCCGGAGCGTCGAGCTGATGGAGCAGCTCCTGCTCGGCTCCATTCGTGGACTCGGTCGAACCCCGCACCTCCTCGAGGCTCGTGTGAACGGGAGGCGCCTCACGGATCCAGCGCTCGACGTAGCGCAGGCTCACTCGCACCGAATCGGCGCCGGCGGCGAGCGCCGCGCGGCGCGCCAGGGAGACGGAATCAGGTGCAGCTCCCGCTCCGGACGCTGCTTCGAGGACAACGAGCACAGCGAGGACAAGGATCATTACTCGTGAACCCACTGGGCGCGGTACTCGGTGATGGGAAACGTCCCTTCCAGCTTACGAAACCACGGCGCGCCCGTGATGTGAAGGCGCAAGATACGAAGATGACCGCCGCATCGCCACGCATTCTCGCGAAGGCACGCCACGGTCTTTGCCACCAGGTCCCTGAGACCCTCCTCGCCGAATTCGCGCTCGTGCGACTGAATGCGGCTCAAGTCCATCTGCACGTCGAGGGTGTCGCACATCCAGTCGGGCAGGTCGGAGGGAGCTTTGGAAGTCGCCGTCACCGTGATGCCGGCGAGGTAGGCGGCATTTCGGTTCTGCGCTCCCGAGTCGGTCATCACGGCATTGGGGCGGCAGGTAGAGACCACCGCCGGACAGCAGGTCCCATTGTTGCTCGTGTAGGCAACGTGAACGATGTAGATGCCGCCGTCGGTCTGAATGGGCTGAGCGACGTCGTAAGGAACCTCTTCGGACGCCCAGCTTCCCCTCACCCCCAGCGCGAGGAGTGCGAGCATCAGGCCGAGCCGCCACCGATTAGGCAATGAACATGGCATCGCCATACGAATAGAAACGATAGCCCTGCGCGACCGCGTCGCGGTAGGCGTCGAGCACGTGCTCGCGGCCGGCGAAGGCGCTCACCAGGAGCAGCAGGCTCGAGCGCGGCAGGTGGAAGTTGGTGATCAGGGCATCGACCACTTTGAACTCGAACGGCGGATGGATGAAGAGGTCGACGAAGTCCTCGAAGGGTTCGAGGGGCAGCCTCGAGCGGCCTGCGGCCTCGAGGGCGCGCGTCGTGGTGGTGCCGACCGCGATCACGCGACCGGCGCGCTGCTTGGCGGCGTTCACCGCGATCGCCGTCTCGGGTGGGATCGAGCACCACTCGGCGTCGAGCTTGTGGTCGCGCGGATCGTCCACTTGCACCGGACGGAAGGTGCCCGGCCCCACGTGCAGGACGAGCTTGGCCATGCCGACGCCCTGGCGGCGCAGTCGCGCGAGCAGCTCCTCGGTAAGATGGAGCCCGGCCGTGGGCGCGGCGACCGCGCCCGGCACGCGCGCAAAAACCGTTTGATAGCGCTCGCGGTCCGACTCGTTCGGCGCGCGGCGGATGTAGGGTGGGAGCGGCACCTCACCGACCAACGCGAGCAGCTCCTTGCTATCGGCGTCGGGGAAGCGCACGGCGCGCATGCCATCCGCGTGCTCTTCTTCGACGATGGCGCGACCGGCGGCGTTTTCGGTGGCATCGACCAGCGTCACTTCGACGCCCGGCTTGAGCCGGCCGCCGGGCCGCACCAGCGCCATCCAGCGCCCGTCGGCCAAGGCGCGCACGAGAAAGATCTCGGCCTTGCCACCGCCCGGCCGCTGCGCGCGCAGACGCGCCGGGATGACGCGCGTCTCGTTCACCACGAGGAGATCGCCCGCGCGCAGGAACTCGGGAAGCTCGGCGAAGCGCCGGTGCGCGCGCTCGCCCTTCCAGCGATGGAGGACCAGCAGCCGCGAGGCCGAGCGATCGGCCAGCGGCTCTTGCGCGATCGCAGACTCGGGAAGCTCGTAGTCGTAGAGATTCAATGGAAAAGCGTTCTAGAAGAGGCGATCCTGAACCGTCGAGTCCTCGGCGGCCACCGAGCGCTTGGGCTCGGGCGGCGGTGCCGTCGCCGGGGGCTCGAGCCCCAGATGCTTGTAGGCCAGCGAGGTCGCCTGGCGGCCGCGTGGGGTGCGCTTCAAGAAGCCCTCCTGGATGAGAAACGGCTCGTAGACGTCCTCGAGCGTGTCGGCTTCTTCGCCGACTACGACTGCCAGCGTGCCGACGCCGACCGGTCCGCCCTCGTACTTGTGGATCAGGGCTTCGAGCAGGCGGCGGTCCATGTCGTCGAGCCCGCGCGCGTCGACCTCGAGCAGGCGCAGCGCCTCCTCCACCACCGGCCGCGTGATGGGCGTGGCGCCCCGCACCTGGGCGAAGTCGCGCACGCGGCGCAGCAGCCGATTGGCCACGCGCGGCGTGCCGCGTGAGCGGCGAGCCAGCTCGAGAGCCGCGTCCTCGGCGATGTCCACGTTCAGGATGCGCGCCGAGCGCACGACGATGCGCGCCAGCTCGGCGGCATCGTAGTAGTCGAGCCGGATCGTCATGCCGAAGCGGGCGCGTAGCGGCGAGGTGATGAGCCCGGCGCGCGTCGTCGCCCCCACCAGCGTGAAGCGCGGCAGCTGGATCTTGATCGAGCGCGCCGACGGCCCGCGGTCGAGCAGGATGTCGAGCGTGTAATCCTCCATCGCCGGATAGAGATACTCCTCGACGACGTGGTTCAGCCGGTGAATCTCGTCGATGAACAACACACCGCGCTCGGGCAGGTTCGTGAGCAGGCCGGCGAGATCGCCCGGGCGCTCGATGACCGGTCCCGAGGTGTGCAGGATCTCGACACCCAGCTCGTTGGCCAGGATGTTCGCCAGCGTCGTCTTGCCGAGCCCAGGCGGACCGCAGAACAGGACGTGATCGAGCGCTTCCCCGCGCTCGCGCGCCGCGCGCAGGAAGATGCCCAGACTCTCCTTCACCTGGGGCTGGCCGATGAACTCGCCGAGCCGTTGCGGGCGCAGGGTTTCTTCGAGCGGTCCTTCCTCCGCACGAGGGGCGGGATCGGCGAGCCGCTCGTGCGCCGGATGGTCCGGCGGCGCGGCTTGCTGAGGGGCCATGGCCGGTGACGATTTCGGGCGGACCGGCTTGCTCGTCATGCGCTTACACCTATCACGAGGGTGGGACAGAACCGGACATCGACCATCGCTCGACTGGCCAGGTCACATGCCCCAGGGCATGTGAGTTGACCACTTTGGGACCCGGCCCACTCGTCCCAGGGCGCAGCTCGAGTGGCCTCTAAAGACCCAACACATGCCGCACGGCATGCAGTCTGACCAAAGTACTCGGCATTCACACTCTTGCCTGCGCCTTGCCGACCGCGGCCAGCGCCCGGCGGACCCATTCCTCGATGGGCAAGCCGCCGTTGTCGGCCACGCTCTGCACGGCTTTTACCGCCGCGGGACGCGGGAAGCCGAGCGAGACCAGGGCGCCGACCGCGTCCTCGAATGCGCCGCCGGCGACCGAGGGGGTGGAAGCCGCCGTCACCGGCTCGCCGCCCAATTTGTCCCTCAGGTCGACCAGGATACGCTCGGCGGTTTTTCGCCCAACGCCCGAAACCGTGGTCAGCGCGCCCACGTCGTTTTCGCGGATGCTCCGCGTGAGGGCTTCGGGCCGCAAGCCGGAGAGCACGGCCAGCGCCACCTTGGGTCCCACGCCGCTCACCGTCATCAGGAGCTCGAACAGGCGTCGCTCGTCGCGGGTCGCGAAGCCGAAAAGCTGGTGCGAATCCTCGCGCACCACCAGCGTGGTGAACAGCTCGACGTCCTCTCCCACGCGCGGCAGCGCCTCGAAGGTCGAAAGCGAGATCTGGACGCCGTAGCCCACGCCCGCTGCCTCGATCCACGCCAAGGTCGCGCCCTTCTCGCGCAGGCGCCCGCGCAAAGAGACGATCATCGGATCCTGCCTTCGGCACGCAGCCGTTCGACGTCGCCCGCCGTCCAGCGCGACGTGCGCCGCGGCCGCAACGGAATCTCGGCACGCGGCGAGGCGGCCAGCCCCCCGCGCCGCGCGCGGTCGAGGTGGCACAAAGCCAGCGCCGCCGCGTCCGCCTCG
>DATFWU010000237.1:0-5150 GCA_035259005.1 Candidatus Eiseniibacteriota bacterium | reverse complement strand
ATCTCGGTGCACGCGGCAGCCGATCTCCTGATCCAGATAGGTGTCGGCCCAGAAATCGTGGTTTCCGCCCACGAAGGTGACCGGCAGCCCGCGCTCGACCAGGCGGCGGAGCGCGGCCAGAACACGGAAGTGGCCGCGCGGCACGGCGTGCCGATATTCGAACCAGAAATCGAACAGGTCCCCGAGCAGGAATAGCGAGGAGGCGGAGGCGGCTTCGGTTTCCAAAAAGGTGACCAGGCGGTCCTGCCGTGCCGCGTCTTCCTGCGGCGTTCCGGCTCCCAAGTGGCAGTCGGACACGAACAAGGCGCGGTCGGGCGACGTCACGCGGGCGAGCCTAACACAATCTCCACAGCGCTCCGGCGTGCCAGGCATCATCCTTATGGACAGGGAACTCCAGGGTTCCGGGAGCCGTAAAGACTGGCGAGGACGCAAACCTGCTTCGCCCGGACGTGCTAGGCTCGGCCGGTTCCATGATCTCGGACCAATTTGAAGGAGGAAGAACACCATGAGCGAGCGACCCGTGTTGCGTCCGCGCGCGTATCTGGCGAGCGCGGTAGGGTTCATCGCGATCGGACTCGTGATGGGGCTGGCCCTCTCGGGCAGCCTGCAATGGAGTGCCACACCCACGGCGCAAGGCGGGCCTTCGGTCACCGCGGCGGCGCTGCCGTCTTCTTCGTCTCTCTCGAGCCCGTTCGCCGACGTGGTCGAGCGCGCCACGCCCGCCGTCGTGCTCATCGAGACCAAGCGCACGGTCGGCCGTGACGGCTCGGGCGAGGACGATCCCTTCGACATGTTCCGGCGCCTGCTTCCCGAGGGCCAGCGCGCCCCGCAGCAGCAGCAACAGCCGCGCACCATGCCGGCCTCGGGCTCGGGCTTCCTCATCGACCCGTCGGGCAAGATCCTGACCAACGCGCACGTGGTACGCGACGCGCAGGACATCACCGTCACCTTGAGCGACAAGCGCGAGTTCAAGGCCAAGGTCGTGGGCCAGGACCGGGCCACCGACATCGCGGTGCTCCAGCTGCAAAACGCCAAGGGGACGTTCCCCACGCTGCCGCTCGGTAATTCCGACGCCATCCGCGTCGGCGACTGGGCGCTCGCGGTGGGCACACCGCTGGGCGAGCTGCAGGGCACGGTGACGGCAGGCATCATCAGCGCCAAGGGGCGCTCCTCGCTCAACATCATGGGCGGCGGTCCTGAATACCAGGACTTCATCCAGACCGACGCCGCGATCAACTTCGGCAACTCGGGCGGCCCGCTGCTCAACATCAAGGGCGAGGTCGTGGGCATCAACACGGCGATCAACACGGCGGGCCAGGGCATCGGCTTCGCCATTCCCATCAATCTGGCCCACCACATCGCCGATCAGCTGGCCTCGCACGGCAAGGTCGTGCGCGGCTACATGGGCGTTCTGCCCGGAGAGCTGACGCCGGATCTCGCCGACTCCTTCGGCCTCAAGTCGACCGACGGCGTGGTCATCAGCCAGATCGTTCCCGACTCGCCCGCGGCCCGCGCCGGCCTGCGTGAGGGCGACGTGGTCACCGCGTTCGACAACCAGACGATCAAGGACGTGACCGACTTCCGGCTGCGCGTCGCCGACGAGGGCGTGAACAAGCGCGTGAAGGTGGACGCCATCCGGGACGGCAAGCCGTACACCGCGTGGGTCACCATGGCCGACCGTGACGTGGCGCTGGCCGCGCAGCAGGGCACGTCGCAGGGCACCACGAGCAACGGCGAAGCCACGCCGAGCGCTCCCAGCCTGGGCATCGACGTGCGCTCGATGACCGAGCGCGAGCACGGCGACTACAAGGAGAACGGAGTCATCGTCCAGGACGTTACGGACGGTTCGTCCGCCGACGATAACGGGATCAGCCCCGGTGACATCGTGCTCCAGGTCAATGGCCAGGGGGTGACGGACCGCATCTCGTATCTGAACGCGGTGCGTCGCGCCCACTCGACCCCGAACCGCCCGGTTCGTCTCCTGGTGGGACGCGTCGGGGATGACGGACGGATGCAGACTTCGTTCGTCGCGCTACGCTTCTCGGGGGAATAGTTTCGCGGCGGGCACGGCCCGCCTTTTGAGCGCGGCGGACAGGCGACGCCTTCCGGAGCGGGCTCTGGGAGGCTCGCCCACCGCCGACGGGCTCTAGGCAGCGGAGACTGGAGGTCCCGAACGTGCATCAGGAACGGATGAACAAGCCCGCCCCCGCAAGGCTCGCGATCGCCTTCGCGCTCGCCAGCTTCCTCGGCCTTTCGATCCTCGGCCCCGCGTCTTCGCGCGCGGACGAGCCGGGCGCGTCGCGAAGCGCCGTCCTCGGATCCATCGACACCTATCCCGGACCCGACGGCACGCGTCTCGTCCTCCAGGTGTCCGCCGACGTCGCCTTTCGCATGGCCTACGACGAGAACACGAAGACGGCCACGGTCATCCTGGCCGGCACGGTTCCGTCACCTTCGCTCAACGCATCGCGCGATGTGAACGACGGAGCGGTGAACCGGATTCGCGTCACCGAGACACCCAACGGGCTCGAGGTGGCGATCACCATGGCGGCTTTCGCGCGGGTCGAGCCCGCCGCTTCCCTGCAGGGCTCGGGCACCGGCTCGCGCATCGTGATCGACGTGCCGCGCCCGGATTCGAGCGGCCGGAGAGAGGCCGAGGACAAGGCCTACCGCGATCTGCGAGCCACGAGCGAGCGCGTGGTGGTGATCGATCCCGGCCACGGCGGCGATCAGACGGGCGCCATCGGACCCAAGCGCACGATCGAGAAGATCGTCTGCCTCGAGATCGCCAAGAAGCTCCAGGCGCGCCTCAACCAGGCGCCCGGTGTGCGCGCCGTGCTGACGCGCGACGCCGACTACAACGTGGCCCTGCGCGACCGCTACCACATGGCCGAGCGGGTGAAGGCGGACGCCTTCGTGTCCATCCATTGCAATTCGGGGCGCCGTCCCAACGGGCGGGGGACCGAGGTCTACTTCCTGTCGCTCGAGAGCGCGAGCGACGAGCAGTCGAAGCTCCTCGCCGACAGCGAGAATGCGGCCGACCTGGTAGGCCAGGGCCCGAGCCAGGACAACGACCTGACCTCCATCCTCTTCGACTTGAAGCAGAACGAGGTCATCCGCCAGTCCTCTCTCTTGGCCGAGAACGTGCTCGATCACATCGTGGAGCGCGGGCAGCTCGAGAACCGGGGTGTGAAGCAGGCGCCGTTCGCCGTGCTCAAATCGCCGGTGGTGCCGTCGATCCTGGTGGAGACCGCGTTCATCAACCACCCGACCGAAGCCAAGCTCCTGCGCGATCCCAACTTTCAGACCGAGCTGGCCAACCAGATCGCGCTCGGCGTCCTCGACTATCTGAAGACGGCGCCGCGCATCTCACGCGACGGCAACGTGGGACCTTCGGGGACGGACCAGGGAGGCTTGACCTCGGGCCAGTCGAGGCGCTGACGCCGCTTCAGGTTCCGAACGCGCTCGGCAAGTTGGTGAGCAAGTGCACGCCCAGGCCGGGCCACAGACTTCCGCTTGCTTTTCGGAATCGCCCGAACACCCATCCCATGACCAAGGTGAATCCCACCTGAACCAGGGCCGCTCGCGTGGCCCGGAATCCGTGCAGCTCTAGGTGATGGAGGCTGAAACAAACCGTGGAGACGAGCAGGGCGCCGCGCGGCCAGACGCGCTCCGTGAGCTCGTAGAGCGCGCCTCGAAAGAGCATCTCTTCGCCGAGAGGAGCCACCACGACGAAGGCGGCGACCGCCGCCGCACCGTGCGCGTAGGCGGGCCAGTGTCCCAGGCGCCATGCCACCACGACGAGCGCCGCGTACCAGACTCCGAGATAGATCGCCCCGAGCCGGATGAGCCGCGCCCAGGGTGTGCTTGGCCACGGACGCGCGAACGGCCTTGCCGGCCGCATGGCGAGATAGAGGAGGAGTGCGGCGGCGGTCGAAGGGATACACGCGTCGGCCAGCCACGCCCACATGGGCGCGTGCACGGTGAGCCAGCGGCCGGTGAGCCGATTGACGGTCGTCGTGAGAACGAGCGAAAGAGGAGCGAGAACGGCGAGCCCCCAGAAGCTCGCTCCGCCGCGCGGCCTCATGCCCGGCGATCCGTCAGTGGGTGTCCGCCGTGACTCTTGCCGCGCTTCCTTGTGTCACATCCTGGATGCGCCCGTCCAAGGCGATGGTGAGCTTCTCGCCGCGCTGGGCGCGCGCCTCGCAGTCGGCCACGAGGGCGTCGCGCACCAGGTTCTCGGTCACCTTGAGATCCGGCCCCTGGGCGAAGACGTCGAAGCCGTCACCGCCTTGCGCCATGAAATCGTTGGTGGCCACGAGATAGGTGGCCTTGGGATCGAGGGGCTGGCCGTTGGTCAGCTCGATCTTCACCACGCGCTCGCCGCGCGGGCGCGAGCGGTCGAACGAGTAGCGCAGTCCCGCGACCTGCACGCAGCCGTCCCCCTTCACGCCCGTCTCCACCGCCTCCAGCACTTGCGCTCCCGTGAGGTGCACGGTGGCGATCCGATTGTCGAAGGGCATGATCTCGTAGACGTCCTTCACGTTGACCGAGCCGGGGGCGAGATCGGCCCGGAGCCCGCCCGGATTCTGGAAGGCGAAATCGGCGCCGGCTTTGCGTCGCATGGCCTCGGCCACCCAGTCGCCCACCTTCGACTCGCCGTGGCGATCGCGCACCATCTCCTCGGGGGCGTCGGTCAGCACGCGCTCGGCCACCGGCCTGAGGGCGAGGAAGAGCGAGTCGACGAAGCTCGCCATCGCCTTGTCGGCGGGGATCTGATCGGTGTCGACCTCCAGGTTCTTGGCGTCGCTCTCGACCACCTTGTGCGCCTGGCGGTCGACGATGAAGTCGACGCGACCGAGGGCCTTGGCCTGCGATCCCGAGATGAGCACGGGCACGCCGTCCACCGTGCCGTCGATGAGGTTGTGGCTGTGGCCGCCCAAGTCGACGTCCTCGCCGTGCACGCCTTCGGCCACCTTGGCCAGCTCGCCCTTCACCGTGTGGGTCGAGTCCTGGCTCCCCGGCAGGTGGCCCATGACCACGACCACGTCGGCGCCCTTCTCGCGAAGCTTGGGAACCCAGCGCTCGCCGATCGGTGCTTCGTCGGCGAAGTCGTAGCGCGCCACGTTGGACGGCATGGTCACGGTCGG
>DATFWU010000236.1:0-4606 GCA_035259005.1 Candidatus Eiseniibacteriota bacterium | reverse complement strand
TTGGGCCACAGTCGCCCGAGGTGGAACGGTCTGCGCCATCGCCGGCAGAGCGGGCGCGGCGGCCAATCCCCACGCTAGGCCGAAGGCTGCGACGGCTCTCGGCAGCCAGGGGGATGGCGTCAATTCGAGGGCGTAGCTCGTCCTCATGAGTCTTTGGATTGGTCCTTGTTGTTTAGGCGGTCGCCGGGTGCTTCCGCCGCCGATGGATACTGCTGCCGGTGGAGGCCTGTAGGATGGCCCCCTGCTTGCGATCGATTGTCGCTCAACTCGCCCCGAGGAATCAAGCGCAATTCCAGTTGCACCAAGGGGTTCCTCCCGTTGTCGCGTCCCTGCACGGGATGCTCGATCCATAGTAGCTTGCGGGACAAGCGATCGGGCCGGGGCGGACCCGAACTGCTTCGGCTGCCCGCGGAGGGCCCGGGGGAGAAGGCGACCCTCGCTGCGTTACTCTCCCCATCTTCACCACAAAACGAAAGGCGGTTCCAGTCTCGAACCGCCTTTCGTGTCATTTTATTCAACCCCTTCGGCACTATCGACTTACCGACTACCGGTAGAGGCTCTTGAGGGCTCCCCAGGTCCCGGTCACGCTCGGCCGGGGGTCGGTGTCGCCATTGCTGGCGGTCTGGTCGGCGCTGCTCAGGCCGCACTTCGGCGCGTCCGCCTGATGAGGCAGGCCGGGCAGATCGAGATCGTACAGAGCGCGAACCTTGGGGGCGCTCGCATCGACCACGACCACCGCCGCCGGGCTCACGTCATCGAGACTGTTCTGGTAGCTCTGATAGTCGACATGCAGGTCGAGCATCAGCTTGCCCTGGCCCAAGCGAACTTCGTTGACCTTCAGGTTGTAGCCGTAGGGCACCTGGCCCAGAGCCACGACCACCACCGCCTGGTGAGCCCAGTCCACGTCGGGCATCTGATCGGCGCCGTAGGCCAGCGAGCCGCTCAGGCTCTCCATCGCCTTCTCCCACTGGCAGGCACTCTGGACCACCAGAAGGGTCGGGCGGCTGTAGGTGCTGCGCATCGAGGCGACCGCGTTGTCCGCCACCGGCCGGCCCATCGCCCACTCGAGATCCGCGCTCTTGGTGTTCCCCGCCGCCTGCGCTGGCCCAGAAGCCGCCATGGCCAAGAGGGCCACCGCCGCCGCCGCCGCCGTCTGATTCACGCTCCGAGCCTTCACGACCCACCTCCGTGGCACCCTGCTGGTTTCGAGCGATTCCGGGTATTCCATGACGCCTTCGGGGATGCGCTAGGGCAAGCGGAGTGCCGATCTCGGTGGCCCGACGAGTGGCGCTGTAAGTGATGGTTTTGTAGTTATTTGCGAGGATGGTTCGGGAGGCTTGAGAGAGGCGCTGGCGGCGTGCCGGAAAGGAATTCCTCAGACGTTGAAGAAGCGCCTCGGGTTCAAGACGAAGAAATAGGCAGTCGATAACCCAAAGAACCGAATCTCCCGAAAACCGGAGAACGAGCCTTAGGAGAGCGCTTGATCCCGCCAGCCCGCAAAGGCATGGTCGCCCCTCATGCCCGCAAGGGCATGATTCCGAACCGGTCGAAGCCCAAGAAGGCCTCGGAAGGCCTTCTCCTGCTCGTTCTGCTGCTCTCGGTGCTCATTACCGTCATGTCCATGCTCATGACCCGCCACCCGGCGGTGGGAGTGTTCCAGCCCCTCTCGGAGACCGAATCGGGCGATTAGAGAGCCCGCGATCCGCAAGAAAGCGAAGAGGAGGCTCGCGCCCCCTCTCCCGATCCCGCCCGTCTCGCGCCGGTGGGTGGCATCCCCCCACGGGTTGCGCTCTTGGAACTCCGTTCAGGCCGGTCCAACCTCCGATCGCCAGGACGTCAGGATGCAGTGCTCGGCGCCCGGATCCCGAGGCCTGACGCCGATCGGGCGCAGATTCCACCCGGGGCGCTTACGGCGCCGTGTCGCTGCGGTGAGCGGAGGGGAAATTCGGCGACTCAGGAAAGGGGGATCTCGAAGCGGAAGGTCGCGCCCTGCCCGAGCTGGCTCTTCACCGACACGGTGCCGCCGTGCAAGAGCACGATGTGCTTGACGATGGAGAGGCCGAGACCGGTCCCTCCCTTCTCGCGCGAGCGCGCCTTGTCGACCCGGTAGAAGCGCTCGAAGATGCGCGGCTGGTCCTCCTGTGGGATGCCGGGCCCCGTGTCCTCCACCTCGCACCACGCGCGCCCGCCACTGCTTCCCATGCGCACCTCGATCTCCCCGCGCTCCGTGTACTTGACCGCGTTGTCGAGCAGGTTGGCGAGCACTTGCTCGATCAAGCGCGCGTCGGCCTCGAGCGGCACCGGCGGTCCAGGGGCGAGGACCAGGGCCAGGCCGGATTTCTCGGCCCGCTCGCGTGCCGCGGCCACCTGGCGCCCCGCCACCTCGCGCAGGTCGAAGGGCTCGCGCCTGGGCGTCGAGCCCGGGCGCTCGAGCTCGGCCAGCGACAAGAGGTCGTCGATGATGGCGGTGAGCCGCTCGGCCTGCTCGCGGATCACGCCCACGAAGCCCTCGCGGTGATCGCGGTCGTCGAGCCCGCCTTCGAGCAGGGTCTCGGCATAACCGCGAATCGAGGTCAGGGGCGTGCGCAGCTCGTGCGACACGTTGGCCACGAACTCCTGGCGCACGCGGGCCAAGAGCTCGATCTCGGTGAGATCGTGCAGCACGAGCAGCACGGCGTCGCGGCCGCCGGCTTCGAGGCGGGTAGCGCTCGCGCGCACCATGCGCGGGCGCGGCATCCACAGGCGCAGCTCGGTCTCGACCGGCCGGTCGGAATGGCGGGCCTCGCCCACCAGCTCCTCCAAGCCGGGCGAGCGCACGAAGGCGGCGAGCGGCGTGCCCGCGGCTGGCGGCGGCGAGCCCAGGATCTCGGCCATGCGGCGATTGGAGTGCACGACGCGGTCGGCCGTGTCGACAAGGGCGACGCCGTCGCTCATGTGGGTGAGGATGTGCTCGCGCTCGTCGCGCTCGTGCGCGAGCGCTTCCAAGCGGCCTCGCGTCTCGGCCGCCATCGTGTTCATGGCGCGGCCGAGCCGTCCCAGCTCGTCGGCGGGCCGCTCGAGGGCGCGCGCCGCCAAGTCGCCGCGCCCCAGCCGGGCCGCCGTGCGCTCGAGCTCGGCCACGCGCGCGCCCTGGCGTCCGCTCAGCCAGAAGAGGACCACGAGCAGGACGATCATGGTGAGCGCGGCGAAAAGGACGAAGAGCCGGAGCAACGAGTCGTTCACTTGCGTGAAGACGGACAGGGGTTCGGCCACGCGCACCACCGCGATCGGCCCGGCCCCCGGGCTCGGCACCGCCACATAGAGGAAGGGCTCGCCGACCGTTGCGCCGGAGCGGATGGCGCTGCCGGGGCGGCCCTGGAGAGCCTCTTTCACCTCGGGGCGGCCGCCGTGGTTTTCGACGTTCGGCAGGTTCTCCGGCCGCACATCGGAGTCGCCGAGGACGCGGCCCGAGGCGTCGATCAGGGTCACGCGGCGCTCGTAGCTCTGGCCGAGGCGCGCCGCGGCGGCCGGCGGATCGAGCGTGCCGCGCCGCGCTTCGTCCCCCAGGTCCTGGACGGCATGATGGGCCGAGCGCGTGAGATCGCGCACGTCGCGCGCGATGAGCCACGAGCGCTCGACCCGTCCCATCAAAGTCGTGACCAGAAGGAGCGCGAGGCCCACGCCCACAGACGAGGCGAGAAAGGCCTTCCAGCGCCAGGAGAGATTCATGGCGGGGCGAGACTACCCCGCGCGCGGCCTCGGCGTCAGCGCTTCTCCGCGGTCGCCAGCGCCACGAACTTGTACCCCGCCCCCATCACCGTCTCGATGGCGCGGCCGGCCTCGCCGAGCTTGACCCGCAGGCGCCGCACGTGGACGTCGACGGTGCGCGTCTCGCCCAGGTAGTCGTAGCCCCAGACCTTGCGCAAGAGCTCCTCGCGTGAGAGCACGCGCCCCTGGTGGTGGACGAGGAAGGCGAGCAGGTCGAACTCGCGGCGCGTGAGCGTGAGCTTGCGCCCGCCCACCGTCGCCTCGCGGCTCAGGGTGTCGAGCGTGAGGTCTCCGGCCGTCGTCTTGCCCGAGGCCGGGGCCGAGCGCGAGCGGCGCAGGAGCGCTTTCATGCGCGCCACCAGCTCGCGCGTGCTGAAAGGCTTGGTCAGGTAGTCGTCGGCGCCGTGCTCGAAGCCCACGAGCTTGTCCATCTCGGTGGTGCGCGCGGTGAGAACGAGGATGGGGAGATCCTGCATGCTGGTCTCGGCGCGCGCCTCCTTCAGGATGTCGAGGCCGGTGGCGCCGGGCAGCATGAGGTCCAAGACCACCGCGTCGGGGCGGGTCGCGAACAGCTGCTCGAGCCCGCGGTCGCCGTCCTTCGCGACCGAGACGCGGTAGCCCGCTTTCTCCAGGTTGTAGCGGATGAGGTCCTGGATCTCCTTCTCGTCTTCGATGACCAGGATCAGCTCGCTCATGGCCTCAGGGGGTCCTCCCTGCTGGGGGGTCTTTGAAATACTACCATCGCGCTTCGGGCTCCGCCGGTCGCCGTGTACCTTGTGCGCGACGAACGGGGCGAAAGGAGTTAACGCGACGTGAACGGAAGGAAAAATCGGCGGGACGTGTTCTCGCTGGCGGGCCG
>DATFWU010000235.1:0-8217 GCA_035259005.1 Candidatus Eiseniibacteriota bacterium | reverse complement strand
TAGGTGACCTCGAAGAAGTTCATCCCCGCCTGCGATCCGCCCGGGCCGGCGTCGACTCGCCCCGAGATGCGCAAGCGATTGAGCCCGGGGCTCGCCAGGTGCGCATCGAAATCCTTGACCGCGTCGAAAGCGAAGCGGTTGAACGCCACCGTGTCGGTCCACAGGTTGGTGGCCAGGTTGTCGCTGCCCCGCACCCAGTCGGCGGACAGGAGATGGTCGAGGTTCGAATGGCCGATCCACTGCGTGCGCACGTGCACGCTGCCGCCCGAGGGCTCGAGATCGAGAAGATCGGCGAAGATCGAATCGGCGGGCGTGCGGTCCTCGTTGCCGTCGGTCCAGTGGAACTGGTCCGTGGTGGTCACGTCGAGCGGGAACGAGAAGTAGTGATAGTTCTTCTCGTAGTGGCGGAAGGACGGAAAGAACGTGGGCTTGGCCGGGCTCATGGCGTTGAGGAAGCTCGGCGCTTGGGGGACACGCAGACCGCTGCCGGCGCTCTTGTACGAGAGCCAGATCATCTCGTAATCGCCGTAGCGGCGCTCGTACCAGGTCGGCTGCGCGCGGTCGGCCCAGTTCTGCACCGGCAGCACGATGAAGTCGCCGGCGTCGAACACGGCGTTGCCGTTCACGTCGATGACGTCGATCGGGACCTCGGTCATGGTCCACGGCACGGGCTCGAGATTGGCCGTGGTGTCGCGTCGGAAAGCGACCACCTGGTCGATGGCGATGCCGGCGGGCCACTGCTGCTGCGCCAGCTGGGCGAAGGTCACGCGCCACACGCCGGTCGTGTCCACGCGCACGCGCCACTCGGGATTGCCGGTGCCGGTGTCGAGCGGCTTGGAGGGCGTCACGCTCTGCACGGAGACGCGCCGCTGGGGTCGCGCGCGCCACGCGCGCGCCACCTCGTAATTGAGGACGGCGCTGCCGTAGACCGGCTCGAACGAGCGATCGTCGAGCGGCCCGGCTTCGAGGCCGGCGCGGGCGAGTGTCTGCAAGCCCAGCGAGGGCGGCCTGGTGAAGTCGATGCGCACGACGATCTTCTTGCTCACCACGAGCGTGCGCGAGAGCGCCTCGTAGCGAATCGGAGAAAGACGCAGCGAGGTGACACGCTGGAAGCGCATCCACTGCTCGCCCTCGAGCGCGGCCGAGGCTTCGGGATAGGGGCCGGCGCGCGCGTAGGCCGCTGGATCGCGCGTGAACTGGCGTCCGGGAAGCAGCGCCCCCGAGGCGTCGGGCCGGAAGTCCGGCTCGTACACGGGGGCCACGTCGACGGCGGGCACGCGCTCGACCTCTTCGTCGATCACGCGCAGGCTGGCACTTCCCACCGGCGGCAGCGCCACCCAGGCTCCGGCCTGCGGCAGCTCGGGCGCGCCCACGGCGGTGGTCGCCGCAAGCCCTTGCACGCGCACGCGCGACAGCGTTCCGGCCGGCGTTTGCACGGGCACGAGCGAGTAGCCCGGAAGATCGTATTCGACGGTGAGGCTCGTGGCGTCGGAAGAGAGCACGCGCAGGCCGGTGAGGCCGACGTCGGCTCGTGACGGCTGTGGAAGGGCGCCGAGGAGGATGACCCCCAGGCAGAAGCCGACGTTCCGCATGGTCTCCAGAGTATCTGGCGGAGGGAAGACTTCCAAGGGAGGCCCGGGCCGCACCTCCCCCCCGTCCTACCGGGAACGCGCCGCGCGGGTTCCGCTGTCTAGCGGCGGCTGGCTGTGTAGCCAGGGTGCGGCTCGGCTGATATCCTGCGCCAAACTCCTTTCCCCGCCGATATCCAGTGCCCGGAGGATCTGCTTGCGCCCGTACGCGATCGCCCTCCTCGCTTGCAGCTTGCTTGCCGCGAGACCGGCCGATCGCACCCTGGCCGCCACGACCCCCCTGCCCGACACCGTGCTGGCCCAGGTCGGCAGGCGGGCGGTGACGCGCTCCGAGTTCTTGCGCCAATGGCAGCGCATCGGCTCCGAGGACGAGCCCGCCACCAAGCCGCTTCGCGAGCGCCGGCGCGCCTTTCTCGACCAGCTGATCGACAAGGAGCTCCTGACCCAGGCGGCGGCCACCCAGCCCTACCAGCCGACTCCCGAAGAAGAAGCCAAGCTCGGTCTGCTCCAGCTCAATCTCATGCGACAGGCTTACTACAAGATGATGGTGATCGATAGCCTGCCGAGCAACCTGCATCGAGACGACGAGTCGGCCGCCTGGCTGAAGGCCGCCGAAGCCCGGCTCGTCGATCGCCTGATCTCACCGCTCGATTCCCATTGGGACGAGCCCACGGCTGCCTTCCTCGCCGCCGCCTTCCGCAAGCTCCCCAAGCCCAAGGAGGAAGGTCCCGGCTGGATGCGCTGGAACTACACGGCCTGGATGCCGCCCGTGGCCCTCGCCGATACTGGGCGCGCGCTCGGCCAATCGACGCTCGGACGGTTCAGCGTCGGACGCTTTCTCTGGCATTGGGCGCAGGTTCCGCCGGAGCAGCGAGACCGCCCCGACACGGCTGACGCGGTGATCGACTGGGCGCGCAACTTCCTCGCCCAGGGCATCATGGACAACGAGGCGCGGCGTCTCGATCTGGCGCATGATCCCGCGGTCGCTTCCGAGGTGGACAAGGAGCGCGAGATCCAGGTGCTCGACGCCTACTACCGCGCCCATGTCTCGACCGCCGTGGACACGAGCACGGCGCGCCTGCGGACCTTGTGGTCGAAGGATCCGCGGCGCTACGACGGGACGCCGTACGCGAGCTTCCGCGGCCTCTGGTATCGGCGCTTCGACGACGCGGCCGCCGCCCGCGCCGCGCTCGAGAACGGCGCCGCGTGGGACTCGATTCTCGCGGCCCGCTTTCCCATGCCTGCCGATTCGGCGGAAGCCAAGCTCTCGCGGAGCGAGGCCGACCTGTACCGCTATCCGCAGGCGCAGCTCGCCACCTCGACCGACACCCTGCTCACGCGCTGGTTCACGACCGCCAAGCCCGATCAAGCGTTCGGACCGCGCAATCGCGCCGGTCAGTGGTGGGTGTATCGCTTCCTCGAGCGCAAGGACGGCAAGCACCGCAGCTTCGAGGAGGCACGTCCGCTGGTGGCCGAGAAGGCGGCGTACGATGACGAGGAAAGAGCGCTCCGCGCCCATCTCGACTCGTTGCGCCGCCAGTATCCCGTGCGTGTGAACGAGGCGGCGCTCGCCGCCCTACCCCCCGAGAACGAGGCCAAGTGAGCAGCCAGACCCGTCCGCTTCCTGGTCGTCTCCTCGTCGCCCTCGCCTTCACCGTCTCCGGCTTCACGAGCCTCGTGCTCGAGGTGGTGTGGTCGAAGGCGCTGACCCAGCTCCTGGGCAGCACGCTGTACTCGGTGAGCACGGTGGTCGCGGTGTATCTCGGAGGCCTGGCGCTCGGGGCCTGGATCTCGGGGCGCTTCGTCCAGCGGATGTCCCGTCCGCTTCGTCTCTACGGCCTGCTCGAAGCCGGGATCGGCCTCTACGCGCACTTTTCGCTGCCGCTCATCCATGCGCTCGATCCCTGGGCGGGAAGCGCGTACGCGGCCCTCGGCCCGACCTCGCCCGTCTATCTCCTCGTGCGCATGGCGCTCGCGGCCTCGGTGCTGATTCTGCCCACGGTGCTCATGGGCGCCACGCTGCCGGCTCTGGTCTGGTGGGCGACGCGCGGCGGCGGCGACTTCGGGCAGAGCCTGGGACGGCTCTACGGGCTCAATACGCTGGGGGCGGTGGCGGGCGCGGCTCTCGCCGGCTTCCGTCTCATTCCCAGCTTGGGCCTTCTCAGCACCACGCACGTGGCCGGCATCGTGGCCTTGGTGGTGGGTGCTTCGATGCTGATCGCCGGCGGGCGCGGCCCGGTCGCGAGCGACGCGAGCGCCGAGCCCGCGCCGTGGACGCCCGAAGCCGCCCCGGGATCCTCGCGGGTTCTCGCTCTCGTTCTCTTCGGGCTCTCGGGCGCCGTCGCATTGGTCTTCGAGATCACTTGGACGCGCGTGTTCAGCCTGGTGTTCGGCTCGTCCGTCTACTCGTTCGCGCTGGTTCTCGCGAGCTATCTCTTGGCGCTGGCCATCGGCAGCATCTTGTGGGGCGGACGGCTCGCCGACAGCTCGAATCCATGGCGCGCCTTCGCTTTCCTGCAGGTCGGCGCCGCGGCCGGAGCCGCCGCCGGACTCTGGGCGCTGCCCAACTTGCCGCGTCTCTTCCTGACCGCGCTCATGGAGCATCGCCGAGAGCTCCCGGTTCTCTTCCTTCTCCAGACCGGGCTCGCCTCGCTGGTCACGTTTCTGCCCTGCCTCGCGTTCGGGGCGTTGTTTCCGGTGGGAACGAGGCTCGTGGCCGCGGGGCGACTGGAGAGCGCACGCGCGACCGGCGTGGCTTACGCCGTGAACACGGCCGGCACCCTCACCGGGTCTCTGGCCGCGGGATTCCTCCTGTTGCCGGGGATCGGAATCCACGCCACTTGGGTGGGATCGACGCTTCTCTCGCTGGTGCTCGGGCTCGTCGCCTGGCGGGTGAGCGCCCAGCGTGAGAAGACGCCGACGGCCGTTCCCGCTCCGCCGGCTCCCGCGGGTCAGGCATCGCGCAAGCCGGCTCGCGCCCGCCGCCGGCAAAAGCCGGCCCTCAGCACCCAGGCGCTGGTGGTCCCGCTCGCCGCCCTGGTCGGGCTCGCCATCCTCCTGGCTCCGCCCTGGAATCGCTCGCTCTTCACGCTCGGCGTCTTTCGCACCGCGTTTCTGTGGACCAACGGCATCCGCACGGCCGAAGGCGCGATCGCCAACATGAATTCGCGGCTCGCCGACGATCACATTCTGTTCTATCGCGAGGGCCTGCAGGCCGTCGTGTCCGTGCACCAGGGCAAGTCGGGCGTCATCAATCTTCGCGTCAACGGCAAGCCCGACGCGGGCACGGGTGCCGACATGACCACACAGGTCCTGCTCGGCCACGTGCCCATGCTGTGGGCGCCGCCGCAAGCGCGCGTGTGCGTCATCGGGCAAGGCTCGGGCGTGACGGCGCGCGCCGCGCTGACGCACGATCCCGCCCGGCTCACCATGGTCGAGATCGAGCCCCAGGTGCTTCGCGCCTCGCATTTCTTCGACGCCTGGAATGACACTGTGCTCGCCGACCCGCGTCTGGAAGTGATTCTCGAGGACGGCCGCCAGCACCTCCTGCACTCGGGCCGGCATTACGACGTCATCGTCTCGGAGCCTTCGAATCCCTGGATCGCCGGCGTCAACAATCTCTTCACCACCGATTTCTATCGCCGCGTCCAGGCCGCGCTCACGCCGCGCGGGGTATTCTGCCAGTGGGTGCAGTTCTACGAGCTGTCGCCGCTCGCCCAGTCCTCGCTTCTGACATCATTCGCCAAGGTCTTCCCGCAGGGCGAAGTGTTCTTCCTGAACTACGACATGCTGCTCGTGGCACCACCGCCCGGAGTCAAGGTGCCGGCCGAGCGTCTCTTCGTGCGCGGCTCCGGGACTCCCGTGGAGCACTATCTGCATCGCTTCCAGCTCGACGGCGACGGCGCCATCACCGGGATTCACCTGGGTCTGGTGCGCGAGGTCGCGGCTCGCCTGCCGGCCGCCCCGCTCAATACCGACGATCGCCCCTACATCGAGTATCGGGCGCCCATCGATCTCTACCAGCTCCCGGAGGTGTCCGAGGGCTGGACCCTGGCCGAGCCCCATCCGCTCCAAGGGCTCGCGCGATGGGTGGATCCGCGGGCCCTGGCACGGGCTGCCGGCGCCGGCGGTATCGCGCTCGCGCGCCAGGGGCAGACGGCGCGCGCGGGTGACATGGCGATGGAGCTGCGCTTGCTTCAGAGCGACGAAGCCAAGGCGGCTTCGTTCGACGTGGGCGAGGCCGTGCAGGTGGCGGAAAAGAATCGCCGGATCACCGACTTTCTGAATCGGGGCGACCAGGCCCTGGACGCCAACGATGTGGACGGGGCGACCCGTTTGGCGCAGATGCTCTTCCGCGAGGATCCCGAGGACGCGGCGGGCCATCTCCTTCTGGCGCGCATCGCCATGCGCCGCGACAGCCTCGCCGAGGCGCGCCAGAACCTGGCCCTGGTGCTGTCCAAAGGGACTCCCGACCTGCAGAGCGCGGCCCATCGGAATCTGGGTATAATTGCCATGCGGGAGGGACACGTGGACCTGGGCCGGGCCGAATTCGAGGCCTCCCGGTCTCTCACCCCGCTGGAGCCCACGCCGTATCTCTATCTGGCGCGGCTCCAGTTCCAGACCGGTCACCAAGACTCCGCCGAGGCCACGCTCGTGGATGGCATCCAGCACACGACGCTGCCTGCCGATTTGCGCAGGGCACTCGATGCTCTGCGATCGGGCTCGAGCTTTTGACCGCTCTTTCTAGCCACCCGCTTTCCCGCCGCTTCCGATCCCGAAAGGACGATTCGATGGCTTTCCGTTTCCGGCGCGCATACCAAACAGGGCGTATTTCTCGGCAGATGGCAGCGAGCCTCGCGGGCCTCCTGGGCATCCTGCTCGTGGCCGCGAGGGTCGGCGCCTCCGCTCCGGCGGCGAAGAGCGCCCCGCCGGCGCACAAGGGCACGGCCCATCGGCAGCCCGCCTCGCCGCCGACCTATACGGCGCCGCCCCTCGCCCCGGGCGACACGCTCGTCGCCCGCGTGGGAAGCCGGAACATCACCCTCAAGGGCTTTCGTGACGAGTGGACCCAGCTCACGCTCGCCCAGCGGCCCGTCGCCCCCGACCCCGTGACCGCCTATCGCGTGTTCCTGGACGATCTCGTGAGCCGTGAGCTGCTCTCCCAGGAAGCGCAGCGAGTGGGCGAGAAACTGACGCCGGCCCAGGAAGCGGACGTCGATTCGATGTGGCACGCGCTGAGCAAGAACCAGCTCTTCCTCGAAGAGGTCCAGTATCGCGTGCCCGTGGACACGACGCAGATCGATCGCTTCCGTGGACAGCTGCAGCGCATCCTCTTCCTCACGGCCTACGTCTTCCCGTCGCGCGAGGCGGCGCAGGCATGGTACACGCGCTCGGTGAGCGGAACCCCGGTCTCCCGCCTCGATGAGCTGGTCAAGGCCGGTGGCCCGGACGCGCCCACGTTCGTCACGCTCGGAAACAAGATCCGCGAGGACTTCGACACCGAAATCGCGAACATCCTTTTCTCTCTGCCGCCCGGGCGTCTCAGCCGTCCCTTGGAGGCGGGCCAGGGGCAATGGGGGCTCTTCGTGGTCGTGAGCTCCCGCGTGCGCGCCAACGGCATTTCCTTCGCCTCCAAAGACGTGGTCATCAACGAGATGCGGCGCCTGGCCGCCAATGCCTACAAGGGAGTGTTTCGGGACAGCCTGGTGAAGTCGATTCATCTCGTGTACCACGAGGTGGCGATGGACACGCTCCTGAATCGCTTTCTCGTGCTCAAGCAGCGAACCGCCATGGTGGAGAGCGGCGGAGCGAGCTACAACATGTTTCAGCCGCTCCCGGTCTATCAGCCGGGGGATTCGGCCCTCGTCCTCGCGACCTCCGATCTCGGCCGGGTCACGGGCGGCGATCTCTACCGCTTCCTCGCCAACATGGGTGACATCGAGCGTCCGGAGATCCGCTCGGTCGACGCCATGCGGCCGTGGGTGGACCGTGTCGCTCTCGACCAGACGATCCTGCGCCTGGCTTTCGCCAAGGGCTACGACAAGGATCCCGACGTCCTGAGCCAGGTGCAGCTGCGCCGCGAGCGCTACCAGGTCCAGGCTCTGTACGCAGATTCGATCAGCGCTGTCGTGCACGTCTCGGAAGCGGAGGCTCGCGACAAGTACGCCGCCGACACGCTGCGCTGGCTGGAGCACGAGACGGTGCGCATGTGGGTCTGCGCTCTGCCCACGCGCTCGCAGGCCGACTCGGTCGTCCGCCTGGCCAAAGCGGGCGGGAACATGAAGGAGATGGCCTACAAGTTGACGCTGCTCGATTCCTACTCGGAGAACGGCGGCATGACGCTCCCCTTCGTGCGCGGGCAGTGCCCCCTACCCACTCTCACGGACTCGATCTTCGCCACCCCGGTGGGATCGTTTGGCGGACCCGTCGCCGCCAACGAAGGCTGGGTCATCTTCAAGATCCTCGAGCACAAACCCGATCGCATGCGGCCCTTCGACGAGGTGCACAACGACGTCGTGCTCCTGATCCGCAACGACCGCGAGGAGGCGGCGATGCAGCTCCTGCTCGAGCGTCTACGGAAGCGCTATCCGGTGGAAAAGCACGAGCAATGGCTGGCGGTGATGGCGGG
>DATFWU010000234.1:0-13690 GCA_035259005.1 Candidatus Eiseniibacteriota bacterium | reverse complement strand
CCAAGCAAACGGCAACGCCGCGCCGGCGACGCCGAGCTTCACGATGGCGCCCGGCAGGAAGGGCCAGAAGCCTGCCATCCAGACGCGCTCCCAGCCGATGAATCGCGCGAGCCACGGCACGCCGAAGGCGTAGACAGTCAGCTCACCCAAGGCCATGGCGAGCACCGCGGTGCCGAGGCGGCGATCCCAGCCGCGATCGGCGAGCCATCCCACGAGCGCGGCGGCGAAAGGAAAACTCCACAAGTAGCCGCCGCTGGGGCCCATCAAGTGCACAGCACCCGCAGCGCCGCCCGCGAACACGGGCAGACCGGCCGCCCCCTCGGCGAGATACAAGCCCAACGACAGAGCGCCGCGCCGCCAGCCGAGTGCGGCGCCCGCGAGCATCACGCCCATGGTCTGGCCGCTGATCGGCACCGGCGTCCACGGCAACGGGATGGCGATCCGGGCCGCGATCGCGACCACGAGGCTACCGAGCCCGATCAAAGCGATGTCCAGCTCGCGACGGCGCGCGATCGAGGGACTTGGAAGCGGAAGTGCGTCGGCCAAGGTCATGTAAGCCTCCGTCAAACGATCCGGAAATAATCCACGAGCACGCAGCGCCGCTTGCGCGTGAACGAGCGCGCGGTCGTCATGCCCTCGCCCGTGGGCGAGGCGATGGTGAACGAAGTCGGCCCCTCGCCGCCCATGCCGAGCCCGGCGAAGTTGGGCGCGTTCTTGATGAAGATCGAGCAATCCATCATGCGGGCCATCTTGGACAGGCGCTCGATGTTCTTCGAGTAGATGCTCGCGGTGTGGCGGAAGCCGTGCTCGGCCGCCACCGCCCACTCCATTCCCTTGTCGGCGCTCTCGACGCGCGCCACGCCCATCACCGGCATCAAGAGCTCGGTCCAGATGAACGGGTGATCGGGCGGCACCTCGCACACGACGAGGCGCACCTCGGGCCCGACCTCGATGCCGATCTGCTTCAAGATCACGGCCGCGTCGCGACCCACGAGCTTGCGGTTCACGACCGAGTGCTTGCGCGGCCCGTTGTCTTTTTCGAGGACCAGCTTGCGCAGCTCGTCGATCTTGGGCCCCGTCACCTCGTAGCCGCCGTGCCGGAGCATCGAGGCTTTCAAGGCCTCGGCCGCGCGCTCGACCACGAACACTTCCTTCTCGTCGGTGCAGATCACGTTGTTGTCCAGGGAAGCGCCGCGCACGATGTCGCGCCCGGCCGCGATCAGGTCGGCGGTCTCGTCGACCACCACGGGCGGATTTCCCGGGCCGGCCGCGATCACCTTCTTGCCCGACGCCATCGCCTCTTTCACCACACCCGGACCGCCGGTGACGACCAGGAGCCTGGTCTTGGGATGGCGCATCATGGCTTGTGCGGCTTCAATCGTAGGCTCGGCGACGGTGGTGATCACGTTGTCGGGGCCGCCGGCTTCGCCGACCGCCTCGTTGAACAGGGAGATCGTCGTCTGGCAGACGCCCTTGGCCGAAGGATGCACGGCGAACACGACCGCGTTTCCGCCCGCCACCATGCCGATGCCGTTGTTGATGATCGTTTCCGAGGGATTGGTCGAAGGCCCGGCGGCGCCGATCACGCCGTAGGGCGCCCACTCGGTCAGGGTCAATCCGTGGTCGCCGGTGAAGACGTGCGGCTCGAGATCCTCGATGCCAGGTGTTTGATTGATGACCAGCAGGTTCTTCTGGACCTTGTCCTCGACCCGCCCCATGCCGGTCTCGCTCTTCGCCAGCTCGGCCAGGAGCTGCACGTTGTCGCGCATCTTACGGCGCACGTTCTCGATGGCCGCGGCGCGCGTCATGAGCGGCAGCTCGACGAGCTGCCGATGCGCCTCGCTGGCCGCCCGCACCGCCTGCTCGAGCTCGATGAAGATGCCGCGCGGCCGGCGCGGACCCGCGTTTTTCTCAGAGCGTCCCTTGGCGTCGGACACCGAGGCTCGCGCCGAGCCCCAGCGGGCCGTGTGCGCGCTGCTTCCCGGCGAGCCCGGGCCCACGCCGTAGGAGCCCGCGAACCCCGCTCCGTAGCCGCCCGGGCGAACGGGAAGGTTTCCGTATTCCAGCGCGGGGACGGCGGCGGCGGCGGCAGCGCTTGCGCGCGCTTCGGCTGCGGCCTGCTTGGGCACGAGCCCCTTCTTCTCGAGCTCGTTCGTGATCTCGGCGATGACGGATCGAATCTGTTCCTGGGTCGGCTCCATGACCTGCCTCGGGAAGGGAAGAGAGAAAGGAAAGCGTGCGTAGTCTCCCCGAGGAGACCGAGATCCGCAAGATGGGAAGAGAGAAGTGCCGGGGCTACGGCAGGAGAACGAGGGGCCGCGACACGTGCTCGCCGCCTGCCTGCAGGCGGACGAGATAGAACCCGGCGGCGGCGCGCGCCCCGCCCTGGTCGCGGCCATCCCACACGATCGAGTGCGGTCCGGCCGCGAAGGCTCCGCTCGCCAGCTCGCGAATCAGGCGCCCGGAGGGACTCACGACCTCGAGACGCACGAGCCCGGGGGACACGAGACGGAAATCGAAGCTGGTGCGAGCCCGCGCCGGATTGGGCTGGGGTGGCGAGAGCGCGAGGCCGCGAGCCGCGCTCAAGCCGTCGACCGAGACCGGCTCGCCGCCGCCGCCAATGCGCTGGGCGTAGATGTTGCAGTCGGTCCCGTTGCGGCCGTCGTGCCACACGATCACGCAGGATCCGGTGCCGTCATTCGCCACCACCGGCGAATAGCGCGCACCGGGAAGCCCGCTCATCGATCGGCCATCGGCGGGCCACCCGGTGGCCACCGCGCCGCTCGAGGTCGCGTGCTGCCCGTAGGCGAGCCCCACGTCCAAGCTGACGAAGCAAACGCCGCCGCCGTAGTTGTCCCACGCGAGATAGGCGCCGCCCGACCCGTCGCTCACCGCGACAGGAGGTGAGTCGCCCGAATTGCGGCCTACACGCACGCCGTTGGCCGTCCAGGACGTCGTCCCCGTGCTCGTCACCTTCTGGGCGTAGAGGTCGCGCGTGCCGCCACGGAAGTCCACCCAGACGACGACGTAGTCGCCGGCTCCCCCCTTGGCGATGGCCGGCCAGTGCTGGGCCGCCGCGTCGCTGCAGATGTTGACGCCGTTGGCCGTCCACATCGGCGTTCCGGCGCTGTTCACACGGCGCGCGTAGATGTCCGTCGAGCCCGAGCGATCGTCATACCAGGCCACCACCGCGCCCCCCGAGCCGTCGGGACAGATCTGCACGCCGATCCGGTAGAGGTTGAGGCTGTCGCACAACACGACCCCGGTGGAGTCGAACTGCGTGACGCCCGAGCCGTTCACGTGCTGGGCGCAAATGCGATCGCCGGTGTCGTCGTTCCACGTCGCCCACGCGCCGCCCGCGCCATCGCTCGTCGCCTCCGGCAGGTACTGCAGGCCGGGCCGCTTGCACAACGGCACGCCGCCCGAGTGCCACTGCGGCACGCCGTTGCCGTTCACGCGCTGCGCGTAGATGTCCTCGGCAATGCTGTCGGAGGTGTCGCGCGCATCTTCCCAGACCGCGATCGCGCCGCCCGAGCCGTCGGCGACGAGGCTCGGCGGCCCGACGCCGTAGCCGGAGTCGGCGAGCGCCACGCCTCCCACCGGCCATTGCGGATCCACCTGCCCGTTCATCGTGAAGCGCTGGAGGTGAACGACCGAGCCGGGGTTGGCGCGCGAGTCGGACCAGCCGATGATGAACCCGTTGTTGCCGTCGGAGATCAGGGACGACGCGGTGAAGGGAAAGCCGCTCGCCACGCGGGCCCCGAGTGGCACGCCGCCCGCCTTCCACTGGGCCACCCCCGCGTTGTTGAAACGCTGCGCGAACACTTCGGTGAGCGTGTCGTAGCGGTCGTCCTGCCAGGCCATGATCGTGCCGCCCGCGCCGTCGGGAATGACGGTGGCGCCGCTCTGGGTGCCGGCGGAGTCACAGACGACAGCCCCGTCCACGAGCCACTGCGCGCGGGCCGGCGCGGCGGCCAGGAAGAAGGCGAGAAACAGGACGAGAAGGGCGATCTGTCGCTCTCGGACACGCAGCATGAGTCGGGCCTCATTCGACAGTGTCGAGGAACCTGGGTCCTATGAAGATATCGCGGGCAGCAGGTTTCGGGCCAGGGTCGCGGGCGGGCCTGGGCCGCCGCGACCGGCACGAAGTTCAGGGTCCGAGAACCACGATCTTGCGAATTGCCCGGTTCTGATCGGCCTGCAAGTCGAGGAAGTAGAGGCCGGAGCGGACGGCGGGCCCGGCGGCCTTGAGATCCCAGGTCACGCGCTGCTCGCCAGCCGAGGCGGGTCCGTCGCGCAGCACGCTCACGAGCCGGCCGCGAGCGTCCAGGATGCGCGCCGTGAAGCGAAGGGCCGGGGATCCCAGGCGCAAGACCGAGCTCACGGCGCCAGAGAACGCAGGATTGGGTGAGGGCGCGCCCACGATCCAGGTGCCCGGCGCCAGCGCCGTGGGGTCGTAGAGATTCACGATCGGCCGTTCGCGCACCGAGGTGACGCCGCCCACGACCGTGAAGCGCATGAGGCCATGGCCGTGAATCGGAGGAATCTCGAAGTCAGCTCGTCCTTCTTGGTCGGTGGCCGTGACCGGAAAGTAGACCCCGGCCGGCACCGCGTTCGTCCCGTGCGGATCGGAGACCCACTCCGCGCGCGCGTAGAGATCTCCGGGCGACATGCCGGGGATCGGACGGCCACGGCGGTCGGCAATGGCGACATCGAGCGTGAACGGATCCGACTGGCCGTCGGTCACGAGCACGGTGTCCTTGGAAGCTCGCGCGGTGCCGTAAGTCGGGTAGACCCAGGAGGCACCCTCGCGCTCTCCCTCGGCGAGGCTTCGGCGCATCTCGTCCTCGACTTGGAAGGCGAGCATGAGGAATCCCGGCTCCTGCACGTGACCGAGCCGGATCCAGTGTCCGAACTCGTGCCGCATGGTGGTGTGGAGATCGAAGGTGTGGAGCGCGGGCGGCGTGGTGATCGACCAGGCGTATTCCCCGTTGATCTCGACGTCGACCTCGTGGCGCTCGCCCGACACGGAGTCGATGCCCGACCAGGTGACCGCGAGCCAGGTGGGACTGTGCGGCCACGGCGACGTCCACCCGACCGTGTTCGTGCTGTCCTTGTCGCGTCCCGCCTTGTGGCTCGTGAAGCCGACGTATTCAAAGCGACCGTAGGCGTTCGGCGCCTTGTTCCAGATGTCGGCCGCGCTCGTGACCAGGCCAACGACTTCGTCGGCGGGCCAGGGGAAACCCGAGGGATTGATGTAGTAGTGGATGGGCAGGCTCTTTTCCGACCACGAGTCGCCCGCGTACTGGAAGAGCACGTGGTACTCACCGCCGCCGCTGAACTCGTCGCCGTCGCTCCAGCCGCCGGCCGACGTGAACACCTTGACCGAACCACTCAGCACCTGCGGATCGCCCTGGATGCCGGGCTTGGGCACGACGCACTGGATGAGCGTGTCGGACCACGAGAGCACGGCCGACGGAACGTGAACGAAGAGTCCCTGGAAGAAGATGCCGCTCGCTCCCTCCTGGTCGCCGAAGCGACGGCCGTGCACGTCAACCGCGATCTCGTCGTCGGCGACGGCGGGCCCGGATCCCGGCGTCACCGAATCTACGGCCGCCACGGTCGAGATCTCGGCGAGCGCCGAGCCCGCGGGGAAGACCGGCTGGGTCACCAGTTGAACCGCCTCGCGACCGCCGGCCGGGCGCGCGCCATCCGGCCCGTCCTCGAGGCGCACGCGCACGTGCTGGCCCAGGGTGAAGCTCGCTTCCTCGTCGACCACCCAGAGAAGACCGTTCTTGCGGCCGCCGAGAATGGTGAAGCGATCGCCGCGATCGAGGGTGACGTCGGTGACGGGATAGCCGAGGGCGTCGATACGGGGCTCGAGGCTTACGACCTTGCCTTCGACGACGCGCGTGGCTCGGGTGGCGGCAGCCGACAGAGGAGCGAGGCTCGCGTCCGCTTGGCGAGCCGACCCCCAGGCAAACAGGGTGGCCACGAAGAGCCACCCGATGACTGCCTGGGATTTCCACGATGACATGGACGAAACACACTCCCGGGGGGCCCGGGGAGAGCGTTCCGCGGGCGCCTGCCTCCCGAGTCTACACGAGCCCCCGGGCGGGAGCCATCAAAGCGCCGTCTTCTTCGATCTCGATCTGGCCGTGGGGGCCGGAAGCGAGCCAGTCCTTGAGCACGCGGGTGGCCCGGCAGTCGTCGGCGTTGTACTCGATCGCGCGCTCCAGATAGACGCGCTCGCCGGTGCGTTGCCAGGAGGTAAACCAGACCACCGACTGCACCGCGCTCGACTTCGCCGACGTCCACTCGAAGCCGAGGTAGCGCGCCACCGACTTCAGCGAATAGGAGCGAACCGGCAAGAAGCAGCACCGGCTCACCCGCTCGCTCAGATCGCAAAGCCGCTCTCCGAGGCGCTCCACGCGCAGCGGATCGGCGCCGTGGCGCTCGACCAGGCGGTCGAGCACCGTGCGCTCGTAGTGGTGGTAGTGGTAGATCGGCGCCTTGGCGTAGCGCTCGAGGAAGGCCAGGCACTCGAGGAACGCTTGCGCCTCCTGCTCGGGCCGCTCGGCGACGAAGGGCTTGTAGATCTCGCGGCCCAGCCGCCGCTCGCGCACCAGGACGCCGAACAGATAGAGCACGCCGCGCTCGGGATCGCCCTCGACGTCGAAGAAGATTTCGGTATCGGAAGCCGGCAAGCCGGCATCCTTGCGCCACACCACGTCCTCACTGGACAGGGCTTTGGCCTGCGCCACGTGCTCGCGCGCCTTCGACTCGCTGGCGCGCACCCAACCGCCCAGGCGCTTCGGCGCCACACGGGCGAGCTGGTGATAGTCGTGCACGCCGTGACTCTCGAGCGTTTCCACGTGCTGGCGAGAGAGTCCGAAGACCATGGAGAGATGCGAGCGCTGCTCGGCTTCGGGAAGACAGACGGCCTGCCACGAGCAGGACGCGCACTGCGAGGACACGAAGAGCGGCGGCTCGGCGCCGTCGTCGATCTCGCGCAGCTTGGCGAGCACCTTGCGATAGCGCGGAAAGAGGGGCGCCAGGTCGAAGCTCTCGCGCCGGCCGTCACTGAGAATGAGGTGACCGCGCCGCGGTGCCACTCCTTGCAGCTCGGCGAGCACATCGGAGTGATACGCCACCTGCATGCGGTAGCTCGGCTTGCCGCGGCTCGCGCGCTTGATCTCGACCACCTCGTAGTGGAAATCGCCGAAGCGTGATGCGCCCGGCACACGCTCGAGGAGATCGACGAAAGCGAGACCGATGAGACGGCCCGAGGCGTCGGTCTGGCCGAGCACGCCCCCTGCCACCAACGGCAGTCCGTCCTGCAGGGCCTCACGCGTGCGGCGAAGGCCGCTCGCCAGATCGGCGCGCTCGAAGCTCACCACGTGGGCCGAGAGGCTCTCGATCACCTCGGCTTCGTGCCGCTTGCTCTCTTCGCCGAGCATGACGTGGAACTCGGTGGCGGGGGCACGACGGTGGCGGTCGCCGTGAAGATCGAGGAACACGATGCGCGGGCAGGCCGCGTAGGAGAGGAAATGCGAACCGTTCAGCATCCGGTAGCAAGACTCCGATTCGGGGCTCCTCGTACGGCCGTGGACGGCGCTGCCCTAGGGAGCGCGCAGAGGGCGGGGTCCTCTCCCATCATTGTAGGCCCACAGCGTGAATCGGGGCCAGGGTCGCGTTTTTCGGACGGCGCCGTCTTTCTCCGCACCGTTTGGCCCGTCTAGACTGGCGCCCATGGAAAACCGTGCCATGACCGGCTGGGTGCGCCCCCCACGCCTGCGATCGGGCGACCGCATTCTCGTCATCGCTCCCTCCGGCCCCGTGCCCCGCGCCGCGCTCGAGACGGGAGTGTCCGAGCTACGACGCCTCGGTCTGGCTCCTGAATGGGACGAATCCATCTTCGAGCGGCGCCTGTTCTTCGCCGGGACGGACGAGCGGCGCCGTAGCGAGATCGAACGGGCCTTCGCCGATCCGACCGCGGCCGGCGTGTTCGCGGCCCGCGGCGGCGGCGGGGCCGCGCGCTTGCTGCCGCTTCCGGGGCTCGACGCCTTGGCGGCCAAGCCGCGGATTGTTTCGGGCTTCTCGGACATCACCTACGTGCATCAAGGGCTGGCGCGCCGGCGCTTGGTGAGCTTCTACGGACCGATGGTGGCGTGGGATCTGTCGCGCGGCGACGGGGCCGTGGGAGGATACGACGGCGCGCTCTTTCGTCGCCTGCTGTTCGAGGGTGAGCCGGGTGGCGCGCTCTCGCCTTCCGGGGTCGAGTGCCTGCGCTCCGGACGGGCCGAGGGGCGTCTCGCCGGCGGATGCCTGAGCCTGCTCTCGGCGTGCGCCGGCACGCCCGCGGCGCCCGATTTCGACGGCGCGATCGTGGCCCTGGAAGACGAAGACGAGTCGCCCAATCGCCTCGAGCGCTTTCTCACGCACCTGAAGCAGGCCGGCGCCTTCGCGGGGGCGCGCGGATTCGTGCTGGGCGATTTCCCGGGCTGTGAGCCCAAGCCGGGCACGACGACCACGGTCAAGGAAGTGCTCGAGGACTTCTTCTGCGATTTCGCGGGGCCGGTGGCGTGGGGCTTTCCTTTCGGCCACACGGCGCGGCCGAATCTCACCCTGCCCTGGGGGACGGCGGCGCGCCTCGACGCCGAAGACGGCGTGCTCGATCTGCTCGAGCCGGCCTGCGTCTAGGCGGCCGGGGCAGGCTCAGTCCTCGTCGCCTTCCTTCCACTTGAAGCGGCAGGTGAGGCAGCGGTACCAGGTCTCCTCCTCGAGATCGGGATCGGACTGGTCGCTGGCCACCCACATCGGCTCCTGATGGATCGGTGCGGTGTCGTCGGAGCCGCACTGCGGGCACTCGGGGCTCTCGACCTCTTCTTCCTTCCGATTCATGGCGGACCTCCTTCCGGCGACAGCCGGATGCCGAAGGCCATCCTAGAGCGATCGGACTCCGACGCGCCAGCGACGCCAGTCGCTGGGCGTGAGCGCCGGCCACAGGCCGGCGCGGCGCAGCTCGGTCTCGAGCGCGCGCGAGACCGGCGTGATGCTGGAGGGCGGAAATCCGATGACCCACAGGCGCGTGTGTCCATCGGGCTCGAGCCGGGCCACGACGTGCGCGTCCACGAAATGGAACGCGGTCGGTGGCTCGGCTTTGAGATCGCCTCCCGACTCGGGGAAGAAGTCGGTGTAGCAGCGTTGCTGAGTCGCGCCGCCACGCTGCGCCCGATAGATGTTCTGCGTGGCGGGATCCACGTAGGTGAGCCACGGAATGCCGTCCTTGGGAACGGTCCATCGCAGCTGCGTGCGCACGCCCAGTCCGCTGGCCGCGAAGCTGAAGTTCCGGTTGCCGTTGTCGGTGACGCTCGAGACCTTGCTGAAGTTGCCGTTCACCTCGATGAACGCCACCGATGGGCGCGTGACCAGGGGCAGCTGCGTGGCGTCGGGCGAGTGGATCTTGCTGCCCGCGGGAGCCTGGTAGATCACCCGACCCGTATCACCGGCCGCCGCGGCCACCGGATAGGCGCGCAAGGACGCCGCTCCCGCTGTTTCCAGGGCCACGTAGAGGCTCTCGATCGCCGGACTCGCCACCGTGAAGAAGCTCGCCTCGTCGTAGTCGGTCGCGGCGTCGGGAGCGAACGATCCTCGACCGCTGCCGTCGGGGTTGACGAGGCCGATCACGCGCCGCCCTCCCTGCTCTTCGCTGAAGGCGATCTCGCTGCCATCTTCCGACCAGGCGATCCGCCCCGTGTAGGTCGCCCCACTCCAGGTGAAAGACGTCAGCACCTGCTCGGTCTGGGACACGAAGTCGTAGACCACGAGGTCCCAGGCCGGTCCTCCGCGCGCGAACGCGACCTTGGCGGCGATCGGATCCCACTCGGGCGCGTATTCGCTGCGCGAAGGATCGGTGGTGGGCACCGCGAAGCCGGCGCGCACGATGGCCAAGGCCGAGCTGAAGTAGAGCGGATCCGCCGTGCTGCGCGCGAACAAGCTGTAAGCGAACAGCGTGTCGCGCGAGGGCGCCGTGTAGAGGGTCGCGTTGGGCCCGGTTTGCACCCACGTTCCCACGCCCTGGTCGCCGCCCGGAATGCTGTCGACCGTGAGCGTGAAGCCGGGATCGGGAGCGTCCTGCACGGTGACCGTGAAGGGCACCAGCGTTCCCGGCGGCACGCTGGTTACGGTCCCGGGGGTCACGCTCACCGAGACCCGCGGGACCACGACCACGGCCGTGCCCCGCGCGGTCGTGTCCGCGACGTCCACCGCTTCCACGGTGACGGTGAGCGGAAACCCGGGGGTGTCGACGGTGGTGGGTGCGGTGTACCTGGCCGTCCGTCCGCCGGTCGCGACGATGGTTCCGACGTGCACCGTGTCGGACACGCCGGGCTCACGCAGCAGGCGCCAGGTCACGGTCGAATCCGAGAGGTTGGTGAGCGTGGCGGTCAGGTCCAGGGTCTGCGTGATGAGGCGGACCGAGTTCGAAGGCGCGACGTGTACCGAGCCCCCGCCCCCCGAGGGCGGTGGCGGCGCTTCCGGATTCTTGGAGCAGCCTGCGATCGCGGCGGCGCCGAGTCCGAGCGCCAAGGCGGCGAGAGCGAGGCGCCTCAAGGCGTCCCCGTCGGGCGCGCGGCCACGCTCGCCGCACTCGCCGCGCGCGCGGCCCGGGCGGCGAAGTCGCTCGGCGGCAGGAAGCCAACCACGCGTGTGTCGGGCACTTCGTTTCCCTCGGGCGTGAGGAAGAGCACGGTGGGCACGCCGTTCACGCCGAAGCGCGTGCGCAGGGCCTGCACGTCGGCGACCTTGTCGGTCGTGAGATCCACCTTGAGGGCCACGAACCGCGCCAGCGCTTGGCGCACCTTGGGATGGGTGAAGGTGCTGCGGTCGAGCTCGTGGCAGGGAATGCACCAGTCGGCGTAGAAGTCGAGAACCACCGGCTTGCCCGCGCGCGTCGCCTCGGCCAGGCGCTGGCTCGTGAACGGCGCCCACTCGACACCCTGGGTCGGTGTCGACACCGCCATCCACACGCCGAGCGCGACGGCGATCGTGCCCGCGAGGCGCTGGAAGCGAGTGAACCCCGGAGCGCCGCGCGCCGAGTGTTCGAGGAATCCGAGATAGAGACCGCCGAGCACGAGAGCGACCGGGGTCACCCATCCCGACGAGGCCGGCGCCACGACGAGGCTCACGTAGAAGAGGGCGACGGCGATGAGCAGGATGCCGAACGCCTTCTTCACCCACACCATCCACATGCCCGAGCGCGGCAAGCGCTGCAGCAGACCGGTGTAGGTCCCGAGAATCAAGTAAGGAACGCCGAGCCCGAGCGCCAGCACGAAGAAGACGAGAAAGCCGAACAACGGCTTGCCGCTCTGCGCCACGACGGCGAGCAGCGCCACCGTGGTCGGGCCGGTGCACGGCGCGGCGAAGAGCCCGACAAGAAGTCCCGAGAAGAAGACGCCGGCCAGCCCGGTGAACGAGTTTCCGGAAAGGCGGCTCAGGAGGCTGCTCGGCACCTGCAGCTCGTAGAGGCCGAACAGGGAGAGCGCCATGATCACGAGCACGAGGGCGATGGCGATGTCGACGATCGGATTCTGGAGCGCCGCGCCGAACAAGGACCCGGTGAAGGCGGCCACCACGCCGAGCACGCTGTAGGTGACCGCGATGCCCAGCATGTACACGAGGGCGGCGGGGACGCGCTTGACGAGGCTCTTCTCCTCGCGCGAGCCGAAGAGCGCGAGCGTGACCGACATCATCGGATAGACGCAAGGCGTCAAGTTGAGGCTCAAGCCGAAGAGGAAGATGAGGAAGAAAGCGAGCAGACCGTGCTCGTCGAAGGCGCGCTGGATCGGATTGGTCGTGCTCACGGCGCGCACCGGCTCGAGCGGGGTCGCCGGCGCCGGGGGCGGCGGAGCCTCGCTCTGCGTGCCCGCCACGGGCGCCGCCGGCTTGCCGGCCACGGTGAAGCGGATCTCGAACGGCTTCGAGGCGGGCGCCAGGCACAGCTCGTCGTTACAGGATTGATAGCGGAACACGCCGTGGATCACCTGCAGTCCCTTGGCACTCGCCGCCACGCCGAACGGCACCTTCACCTGGATCGCGCCCTCGTAGACCGACAGGGGCTCGTCGGCGAAGGCGAAGTGATGGCTCTCGCCCTTGGGATAGATCGGCGGCCGATGGGCGTAGCCCGTGGGCAGCGTGAGCTCGACCTTGGTGGGCACCATGTAGTCGGCGCTCGGCGGATTCGCGTTCACGTGCCAGCCGCTTCGAATCTGCGCGCGGATGGTGGCGGTGACCGACTGGCCGGGCGCCGCGGTTTGCGGGGCGTCCACGACCAGGGTCACCAGATCCTGCGGCGAGGGCGGCGACGAGGACGCCGACGTGCTGTCTTGCGCGCGAGCCGGGGCCATCGAAAACGCGAGAGCGAGAGCGAGAACCGGAAGCGGGCGGAAGCGTGTCAGGACGTTCATGGGATGGCCGCGGACGCAGGCTGGGATGCGAGGCGCCGCGTGAGCTCCTCCGGCGAGGTGATCGGTAGACCGCAGGTGTAATTCTCGCACAAGTACGCCGCCGCACGCCCGTCCACTGGTCGCACGGAGGCGACGTATTCCAGATGTTTCGCGAGCTGGCTCTGCTCCTCTCCCCCGTCGGCGAAAAGAATCACGAGATCGGGGCGGAAGGGCCTGGCGGCGGCGGCGAGGAGAGCCCGTGTATCGGGCGCGCCGGGCGCGCCGCACACCAGCACCTGCGCGGGCTTGCCATCGAGCAAGTAGGCCGCACCCCAGAGCTGCGTGAGCGCCAGCGGCGAGCGGCCGGCGTGCGAGGCGAAGAGATCGAGCGTGCGCCGCGCCTTGTCGGCCAGATCGGCGCGCCCGGTCAGCGCCGCGAGCCGCGCCAGGTTCGAGAACAGGACGGAGTTGCCGCTCGGCTCGGCGCCGTCGTGCGCCTCCTTGCTACGCACGAAGAGATGCGGATCGGCGCCTTCGGCGGTGTCGAAGAAGCCGCCCTCGATCGGATCCCAGAACCGTTCGATCGCCCGATCGCTGAGCGCGAGCGCGCGCTCCAGGTCGCGCACCTGGAACCCCGCCTCGAAGAGATCGAGGAAACCCTGCGCGAGAAACGCGTAGTCCGAAAGCTCGCCCGCGATCGCCACGTCACCGTCGCGATAGCGGCGGGAGAGCGCGCGCGTCTTGTCGTTCCACAAGTGCGACCACGCGAAGTCGGCGGCGCGGCGGGCGCGCTCGAGATCGGGCTCGGAGCCGAGCACGGAGGCGGCCCTCGCGTAGGCCGAGATCATGAGCCCGTTCCACGAAGCCAGCACCTTGTCGTCGAGATGCGGCTTGGCCCTTGCGGCACGCGCGGCGAGAAGACGCGTGCGATCCTCGGTCAGCTCGCGAGCCAGCGTCGCCGGCGCCACGCCGAGAGTGCGCGCGGTCTCCTCGAGCGAGTGCGAGGCGTGCAGCACGTTCTTGCCGTGCTCGAAGTTGCCCTCGGCCGTGACGCCATAGTAGGCGTCGAAGGCGCGCGCCCGCTCGGCGCCCAGGACGGATGCGATCTCGCCGGCCGACCAGACGTAGAACGCGCCTTCCTCGGGCGTGCCGTCGGCGGACGGACTGTCTGCATCCTCGGCCGAGTAGAACGCGCCGTCGGGGCTCGTGAGATCCCGGGCCACGTCGTCGAGCACCGCGCGCGC
>DATFWU010000233.1:0-6585 GCA_035259005.1 Candidatus Eiseniibacteriota bacterium | reverse complement strand
CGGCGAGAAGCTCGTGAACCGCCGCGGCATAGGTCTCGCCGAGAGCGTAATGGAGGCGCGCGATCTCGGGCACTCCCAAAGCCTCCCCCTCCGCCGCCGCCGCGAGCCGGCGCCGAAGCCCCTCGGGAAAGGGAGCGGAGTGATGGGCCTCGACCTTCCACGCGAGGTGTGGCGGATCGCCACGCAGCGCGATCAGTACCGCGTCCACGCCGTCGAGCGACGTCCCCGACATGACGCCCAAGAAGCGGCGCCACGGCGCGCCCGCCCGCGCCCGCTTGCTCATTTCTCCGCCCCCGCCACGACGCCTTCCAGGATCTGCCGCTGGAAGAAGAGGAACACCGCGAGCGTGGGCAAAGCCGAGATCGTGGACCCCGCCATGAGCAGTCCCCAATCCACGCCGTGCTCGCCTTGCGAGAAGAGCGCGAGCCCCACGGGCAAAGTGCGCAGGCGATCCGAATCGACGAAGATCAACGGATAGAGGAAGGAGTTCCAGTTCACCAGGAAGGCGTTGATCGCGACCACCGCCAGCACCGGACGCAACAGCGGGAACACGATCTGGCCGAGGATCCGGTACTCGCTCGCACCGTCGACGCGCGCGGCGTCCTCCAGCTCGGTCGGCAGTCCAGTGACGTACTGGCGGATCAAGAAGATGCTGAACGCGTCGACCGCGAACGGCAACACGAGCGCCCCATACGTATCGAGGATGCCGAGGCGCGCGCACACGAGGTACAGGGGAATCATCAGCACCTGTTTGGGCAGCATGAGCGTGGCCAGCATGGCCACGGTCAGGGCGCGCGATCCCCAGTTCTTGCTGCGGGCGAGTGCGTACCCGACGATCCCGGCCGTCAGCACATTGGCGGTGACGACCAGGGTGGCCACCAGCGCGGAGTTGAAGACATAGCGCGCGAACGCGGCTTCCCGGAAGAGCCCGATGTAGTGCTGGAGCGTGAATCCGGCGCGCGTCCAGGCGTCGAGCGAAAGAGCGTTACCCGCTTGGGGCTGCACCGAGATGAACATCATCCACGCCAGCGGGAAGAGCATGGTGAGGAGCACGGGCGTGAGCCACAGCACGCGCGCGCGGCTCATTCCTTGGCTCCCGCGAGCTTGAGCCAGCGCACCTGGAGGAGCGAAATCGCCAAAGTGACGGCGAACAGCAAATACGCGACCGCCGAGGCGTAGCCGAGCCGGAAGCGATAGAACGCCTGGTCGTAGAGGTAGTAGACGACGGTGAGCGTGGAGTCCAACGGCCCGCCGCGCGTCATCACGAACACTTCGGTGAAGATCTGCAGGCTGCGGATCGTGTTGACGACCAGCACGAACAAGAACGTAGGCCTGAGCATGGGCAGCGTGATGCCCACGAAGCGCCGCCACGGGCCCGCGCCATCGAGTGCCGCCGATTCGTACAGCTCGACGGGAATGGCCTTGAGCCCGGCCAAGAAGATGACCATGTAGTAGCCGCTCGCCGCCCATACGTCCATGGCCATGATCGAGGGCAACGCCGTGTGCGGATCGAGCAACCAGCGCGGTGCCGCAAGCCCGAAGGCGTGCAGCACGCCGGTGAGCGGGCCGTCGGGCGAGTACAGCGCCTTGAACACAATCGAGAGCACGACCACCGAGACCACGGTGGGCAGGAAGAACGCGGCCCGGAACCAAGTACGACCGGGGAACGCGCGGTCGAGGCAGACGGCGAGCCCCAGGGCAATCGCGGTCGTGAACGGCAGCGTTCCGAAAGTGAAATAGAGCGTGTTGCCCAGCGCCCGCCAGAACGTGCCGTCGTGCAGCGCCTCGGCGTAGTTCGCCAAACCAAGGAAGCGCGATGCCTGAGGTGCCAGCGGCGAGTACTCACGGAACGACAACACGAACGAGGCCAGGATCGGGTAGAGCCCGAAGAGCAGAAACGAGATCAGCCAGGGAGAAAGGAAGACCCAGCCCGCGAGGCCGAGATTTCCCGGCCGCCTCATGGACCCTGGGGGCGCGGGGAGGTGGATGCCTGCGGCGACGAGAGCGCGGCTTGAAGCTCGCGCGCGGCCTGCGTGATGGCCTGCTCGGGCGAAAGTCTGCGATAGAGCGCCTGCTCGACGGCGTTCTCGATCGCCGCCTCCATGCGCCCCCACTCCGGATGATTGGGCGGCGCGATCGCGCTTCCCAACTGATCGAGGAAGATCTTCTCATGGGGGTGCGCCGCGAAGTAGGCGTCGTCGGGCGCGATGACGGCGGCGGGCTGCACGCTCTTCTGCGACTGCGCGATCACGGCGGCGTTCTCGGCGCGGGTAAGAAAGCGCGCGAGCCGCCACGCACCCGAAGGGTTCGCGCTCTTCTGGAACGTGGACAGGATCTCGCCGCCTGCGAACGACAGATGCCGGCCGCCGGGTGGCGCGGGCACCAGGCACACGCCGTAGCGCAAATCGGGCGCGTCGATCGGAATCTGCTTCAGGAGCCAAGCGCCGGTGAGCACGCAGCCGATCTTTCCCTGCTTGAACGCCTGGTCGATCAGCGACTGCTGGTCGATGCGGCCCTGATCGGCGAGCGCCAGGTAGAACTTCAGGGCTTGGACGTTCTGCGGCGAGTCGAAGGTGACCGACTTCATGTCGGGCGAAAGAATGGTGCCGCCGTTCGACCACGCGTAGGGCATGAACTTCTTGAACAGGACGTAGCGCTCGCCCGAGTTGGCGCCGTAGCCATTGACGCCGCCACCGAGCGCGTTCACGCGCTTGCAGCTCTCGAGCAATTGGGCCCAAGTCTCTGGGCCCTTGGTCGAATCGAGCCCGGCGCGCGCGAACAAGGTCCTATTGTAGAAGAGTGCGCGCGTGCCGCCGAGCCACGGCAGCCCGTAGACGCGCCCGTCTTCGGTCGCCATGTCCCACAAATGCAGCGAGTCGCGAAGCACGGCCGAAGAATCGGTCCAGTCGACGAGTGCGCGCTGGTGCGCGAAGGCAGGAAACCAGGTCGATCCCAGCTCGACCAGATCGGGCACCTTGCCGCTCGCCACGGCGGCGGCGATCTTCTCCTGCCCTGCTTGCCACGTGAGCTGCTCGACCTGGACGTCGAGATCCGGATTCTCGGCGCGGAAGCGCGCGATGAGAGGCTGGATCGTCTCCGTGGGCCAGAACTGCCAGAACACGACGACGTTCTTCTTGGCCTGCGAGCCGCAGCCCGCGACCAGCGTGGCGAAGAGGACGCATGCGACCCATCGCTTCATCGTCCGACCCCCTCCAGCGCCGCGCGCACGAAGCCGCCGGCCACGCGCAATTCCTTCTCGGCCTGGGCGCGCGTCACGCCCGCCTTCACCATGACGATCGCCGTCTTCACGCTGCCGCCCGCGTGCTCGAGCGCCTCGCACGCCTCTTCGTAGCCGATGCCGGTCACGGTCATGAGCGTGCGCCGACCGCGCTCGACCAGCTTACGGCTCGTGGCCATGAGATCGACCATCATGTTCTCGTACACCTTGCCGAGGCGAACCATGGTGGCGGTCGAGATCATGTTGAGAGCCATCTTGGTGGCCGTGCCCGCCTTCATGCGCGTCGAGCCCATCAAGGCTTCGGGCCCCACGACCAGTGGAATGGCGACGTCGACGGGCGGCGTGGTCTCGTTCAAGGGAGTGCAGCAGATCAAGGCCGTCTTGGCGCGGCGGGCGCGGGCTTCGGCGAGCGCTGCCCGGACGTAGGGCGTGCGGCGGCTGGCCGCGATCCCGATCACGAGGTCGCGCCGTCCCACCCGCGCGCGGCGGATGGCGGCGCGCCCCTCGGCCTCGCGGTCCTCGGCGCCTTCGACCGGGCTCACCAGGGCGCGCGGGCCACCGGCGATGAGGCCGCGCACCAGACCCGGCGGCGTGCCGAAGGTGGGCGGGCACTCGGCCGCGTCCAGAACGCCGAGCCGCCCGCTCGTCCCCGCCCCCGCATAGATAAGGTGTCCGCCCGAGCGAATCGCCTCGACCGCCATCTCGACCACGCGGGAAATGCGCGGGATCTCGGCGCCGACCACGTCGGCCACCGTGCGGTCTTCGGCATGAATGGCGCTCAGGATGCCAGGGACGTCGCGCGTGTCGAGGTCCATGGTGCGCGGATTGCGCTGCTCGGTGGCGAGGGCGGCGATCTCATCGAACACGCGGCGGTCGGGTTTGCCCTTCGCGGCGGTTCTCACGCGCCGCAGTCTGCCATGCGATCCCTTCTCTCGCAACCAATTGCAGCGCTCGGGCGTGTCCGATAGCGTTCCCGCATGCCCGAGCTCCCCGAGGTCGAGACCGTCCGGCGCCATCTGGCGCGCCAGGTGCCAGGAAAGACCATCCGCTCGGTCTGGACTTCGGGCCGGGCGCTACGAAAACCCCTGGCGCGAGGCTTCCGCGCCGCCTTCCGTGGCGGGCGCTTCACCGGCGTGCGACGGATTGGCAAATTTCTCTACCTCGATTGGCAAGCGCCCGACGGCTCCGAGAAGCGCTCGCTCCTCGCCCACCTGGGAATGACCGGTCACTTCCTGCACACGACGCGGCCGATTCACGAGCGCCCCTTGCACACGCACGTCGTCTGGGAGTTCGACGACGGCTCCTCGCTCCTCTTCTGCGACGCGCGGCGATTCGGGCTCCTCGAGTGGGTGGCGCGCGACAGCCGCCCGCCCAACGTAGGCGCCGATCCCACCGAGTTCGCACTCTCGGGCGAGTGGCTGGCCGCCGAGCTGGCCAAGAGCAAGGCGCCGATCAAGGCGTTCCTGCTGGACCAGAGCCGACTGGCCGGTGTCGGCAATATCTATGCGTGCGAGGCACTCTTCCAGGCGCGCATCTCGCCCAAGCGTCGCGCACGCACGCTGACGCGTGACGAGGCCGACCGCCTGGCCGAGGCGGTCGACTCGACTCTCAAAGCCGCGATTGGCAACCGCGGCACGACGTTTTCCGACTTCCGCGATCTGGACGACCGGCCTGGCGAGTACGGCTCTTCCCTTCTTGTCTACGGGCGCCAAGGCGAGCCGTGCGTGCGCTGTGGCACGGCGATCCGCCGCATTGTTCAGTCCGGCCGATCTTCTTTCTATTGCGCGACTTGCCAGCGGAAACCGGCGGGGCCGCGCCCACGTAGAGACGCGCGACGGGCGGGAATCGGGGTCTGATAGACTCCCCGTCTCAGCCCTTCGATCCCACTCAAGGAGAGAAAGCCATGCCCGCGATGCACGAGATCGATTACGAGATCGTCGGCGACGATTTGCAGTTCGTGCGCATCGAGCTCGACCCGGGAGAGTCCGTCGTCGCGGAAGCGGGTGGCATGATGTACTCCGAAGACGGCATCCAGATGGAGACCATCTTTGGCGACGGCTCGGCCCAGAGCCAATCGGGCGGGATCATGGGCGCCCTCTTGGGCGCCAGCAAACGGCTCCTCACCGGCGAGTCTCTCTTCATGACCGTGTTCACGAATCAGGGCCAGGGCAAGCGCAAGGTCGCCTTCGCGGCGCCTTATCCAGGCAAGATCCAGGCCGTCGATCTGAAGACGATCGGCGGCGAGCTGATCGCGCAGAAAGACTCGTTCCTGTGCGCGGCCAAAGGCGTGGCGATCGGCATCGCGTTCCAAAAGCGACTCGGCGTCGGGCTCTTTGGCGGCGAGGGCTTCATTCTCGAGCGCTTGACGGGCGACGGCTGGGCCTTCGTCAACGCGGGCGGCACGCTCGAGGAGCGCACGCTCGCTCCCGGCGAATTGTTGCGCGTCGACACCGGCTGCATCGTGGCCTTCCAACCCAGCGTGGACTATGACATCGAGATGGTGCGCGGCGTGAAGTCGATGATCTTCGGCGGCGAGGGACTGTTCTTTGCCACCCTGCGCGGACCGGGGCGCGTGTGGCTCCAGTCGCTGCCCTTGTCGCGTCTCGCGGGGCGCCTGTGGGCGGCCGCGCCGCAGAGCGGCGGCAAGCGCCGCGAAGAGGGCTCGATCCTGGGCGGGCTCGGGGACCTTCTGGACGGAAACGGCTGATCGATCTGCGCACGCCGTCCGCGCCTCGCGCCACATGACGAGACGGCGAATCTCCAAGGCGCACGCGGCGCCGGCTCGGAAGGCCTCCAAGCCGGCGCCTTCGCTCCATTTGACCGAGGGGCAGTGGATGGCGCTCGGTGCCACCGCGCTGCTTCTCTTGTGGTGGACGTGCCGGGGCGCGTTGTTCGGCGTGCCCGTGGCCGACGACTACGACTTCCTCTACTGGCAGCATTTCCATCGGTTCACTTGGATGGATTCGATGGGAGCGCCTTACTACTGGCGCCCCGTCGGTCGCCAGCTCTACTACTCGATCGTCGGGCCGATTCTATTCCGCGCGCCGTGGCTCGTTTCCGTCTTGCACGCCGCGATTCTCCTCACCACTTGCTATTTCGTGTTCCGGATCGCGCGCCGCGCGTTCCCGCCTGGCGCGTCGGTCGCCGTCGCGGTCACCACGCTCCTCGCCGAGCCGACACGCTCGCTTTTCGTGTGGCCCACGGCGGCGCAGTACCTGCTCGCCATGCTGGGTTCGGCGGTCGCGATCCACGAAGCACTGGCCGGGCGGCGCTGGACCGCATGGCTCGCTGCCGTTGGGGCGGTGCTCTCGCACGGCGCGGCGTCGCTCGTCTTGTACGCCCTTCCG
>DATFWU010000232.1:0-5654 GCA_035259005.1 Candidatus Eiseniibacteriota bacterium | reverse complement strand
CGCATCGACGAGCGCCTGCACGTTGGCCAGCGTGTTGAAGAGAAAGTGCGGGGCGATCTGAGCCTGCAAGAGATGCAGGCGCGATTGAAGCGCCTCGCGCTCCAGCTCGCTTCGCTCGAGCTCGAAGGCGAGCGCCTGATTGCGCGCCAATGCCTCCTTCTGGCGCACCAGCGCGGCGAGCGCCGCCCAGGGTGCTACGAAAACGCCGAGCGCGGTCAGGGCCGAATAGGCACGCATGCGCTCGGCCACGTGATAGAAGGCGGGCGCACCCGGCGGATTCGAGAGCCAGAAGAGGATGGCGGCAGCGGGAGGAACGACGAGACCCACGGCCACCACCTGCAAGGCCCAGCGCGCAAGCCACCGCGGCAATCGGCGCGGCCATTGCTCGAACACGCCGAAGACGAACAAGACGACCAGACCGAGGGCCACCGAACGGGCCACCGCCGAAACCGGATCCCATCTCCAGATCGTGAGGGCGAGGAAGGAGCCGCAAAGAACAGAGAGGATCAGGGTGAAGCGAACCCGCCCCCACCCCCATCGGAGTGCCAGACCGTGTTTCTTTTCGATCCCAGCGCGAGAGGCCATGGCACGAGGATACTACCCGTCAAGTCGCGGCTTGGGGTACGGCCTTGGGTTCCCTCGCCCCCCAGATCACGAGCCAGAAGATGATCGGCACTTCGCAAATCTCGAGGAGGCCCGCGTAGTTGCCGAGGGTGTGCACGTACTGCGGGGCGAGAATCGAGGCGGTGGAAACGACGAGATAAGAGATGCCGGCGATGAAGAGCAAGTAACCGAAGAGGCGCGGGATGAAACCCGAGCGAATGACCAGGAGGCCGAACGGAAACAGCCACAGGCCCCAGAAGATCGCCGCCACCTGGATGCCCTGGTTGTGCAGGCGGATGAAAAAATAGCCGAGAGCGTCGAGCTGCGCCTTGTCGAACGGGGCGAGGAAGGGCGCTCCCTTGAACAGAGTCAGCGCCGCGAACTCGTTCACCACGTTGAGGAACATGATGGGCACGGAGACCAGGGCGCCGAGAATCACGAGCTGCACGGAGAGCCCTTCGTCGACTCGCTTGAACAACCGGAAGAGCGCCAAGACAAGGAAGATGACGATGGCCTGGTGGAACAGCTCGCTCGCCATGCCGATGCGATAGAGCGTCTGCGAAGCGAGGACGCGGCTCGCCGTTTCGCTGGCGTTGCCGGAGACGAAGAGCTTGTCGGGGACCAGCTCGAGTCCGATGGGAGCCGTGACCCCGAGCAGCAGATACCAAAGGCCGGCGATCCGCGCCTCTCTCTTGATCGAGCTCACGCTCTCTCCTTGCGGGCCTTCCTTCGTTGGCCGTTCCAGATCGAGCGCACCGTCTCGACCGTGTCGGCTTCGGCGACCGGCTTGTCGTCGCGATAGCGCTTCACGCGCGCGAAGCGAAGCGCGAGGCCGGCCGGATACTGCGGGCTCTCCTGCACGTCGTTGAAGGCCACCTCGACGAGCTGCTCGGGTCTCACGTACACGACGTTCCCCTCGCGCGACGTCTCGAGAGCGAGGAAGCGCTCGGTTTGCCAGGCCAGCATCTCGTCGGTCATGCCCTTGAACGTCTTGCCGAGCATTACGAAGTCGCCGGTTTCCGGGTTGCGGGCGCCGAGATGGATGTTGCTGAGCCTGCCCTGGCGGCGGCCATTCCCCCACTCCACGGCGAGGACCACGAGATCGAGCGTGTGCGCGGGCTTGATCTTGAGCCAGGCGAAGCCACGCGAGCCGGCCTGGTAGGCCGCGTCCAACGACTTGGCCATCAAGCCCTCGTGTCCGGCGGCCAGCGCCTGGTCGTAGAAGGCGTCGGCAGTCGCCACGTCGCCGGTGACGAGCCGTGGCACGGCGAGCGTGGGGGCGAGCTCGATGAGTGCCGCGATGCGCCGGCGCGCGGGCTGGTCGAGGAGATCATGCTCGTCGAGCCGCAGGAGATCGAACAGAAACGTGCGCAACGGTAGCTCGGCGCGCATGCGCTCGACGTCGAGGCGGCGGCCGAAGCGGCGCATGGTGGTCTGGAACGGCAGCGGCTTGGCTTCGGAATCGAAGGCCACGACTTCGCCGTCGAGGACCAGCTCGCGGGCTTCGAGCTGGAGCACGGCTTCGACCAGCTCGGGGACCGCGGCCGTGACCTCGTTCAGGCGACGCGAATAGACGCGTACCTCCGGGCCCGAGCGGTGCACCTGCACGCGCGCGCCATCGAGCTTGTATTCGAAGCCGGCCTCGCCGAGACGCTCGAGCGCGCCGGCCACGTCCTCGGCGACCTGCGCGAGCATGGGCTGGATCGGCTGAAACAGCGTGAGATGAAAGCGAGCGAGCCCGGGGGCGCCTTCGGAGAGGGCGGCCTGCGCCACGGTGGAGAGATCTCCGGCCAGCATGACGGCACGCCGGAGCGACTCGACGGGAAGCTCGGAGGCCCGCGCGATGGCTTCTTCCATGACGCCAGCGAGCGCGCCTTGGCGAAGCTCACCCAGTGCCAAACGGATCAGGAAATCACGCTCGGCGGTCGTGGCGCGGCGCATCAAGTCGCCGAGCACGCGCGTGCGCGCGGCGGCGGACTTGGGGCCCTTTCGTTTCTCGAGACGCTCGAACGCGTGATCGACGTCCACAACCGTCAACGCCAAGGCGTCGCTCGCGGCGAACAGGTCGAGGTTGTCGTCCGGCTCGGCGCGCGAGGCCTCCTCGAAGCTCGCCCATCCGAGACCGATCCGCCCCTGCCGAAGACGTCCGGACAAATACGAGGTGACGATGGGGATCTCTTCGGGGGTGGCGAGGCGCAGGAGATCGGCCAGGAGCGCCACCTTCTCCAGGCGTGCCGAGGTGGCGGCGATGCGTCCGGAGACCTCCACCAGCGCGGCGAGCTGCATACGGGGAGGATACGGTACACCGCGGGGGCGATGTGTGGGAGGATCGGACATCCAGGAGGGACATCCGATGAGCACGACCACCATCGCCGAGCTTCGCGCCCAGAGCCGCTCGCGCTCGGCGCTCGATTTCCCGGGCACAATCCGCTCGCACTATCCCTACTGGGACGCGCAGTTCCGTCCCTATCTGCTCCTGGCTCTCGATGCGTTGCCCGCCGAGCACTTCGGCTTCAAGCCGCGCCCCGACATGCTCACCGCGCACCAGACCGTCCTGCACATCGCCGAGGCCGAGCACGGCTGGATGCTCGGCGTGGTCGAGGGCCGGGGCTACGAGGAGTGGGTGGTCGAGCACGAGGACCCGGCGCAGGGATGGAAGACCCTCTACGACGCGCCGGATCACGCCTCCTTGCGAGCCCTTCTCGAAAAGTGCCACCAGCCCACCGAGCGCTGGCTCGAGCGGCCCGTGTCCGAGCTGGGACGCGTGATCTCCTTCACGCCCAAGGACGGCGGCGAGCGGCGCTACACCCTGCACTGGATCCTCGACCACGTGCAGGAGCACGAGATCCATCACCGCGCGCAGCTCAATTTGTATCTGCGCCTGCTCGGGATCACACCGCCCTCCATCTGAAACGCGAAACGCCCGAGCGCGGGGATCACCGCCGCTCGGGCGCTCGGGTTGGCTCCGCGATCCGACTAGCGGATCGTGACCTGGGCCTCCGCACAGCCCACGCCCTGAATCCAGATGTTCTGCACGCCGGAGGCCAGCGGATCCTGGTCCGTCGTGGACACGAACACGTTGGCCTGGAACGAAGCGTCGTTTCCGTCACCACGCGTGAAGAAGAGGACATGCATCACGAAGGTGTTGGGTCCCGCCGTCACCGTCTGCGCGGGCTCCGAGCCGTCGCACTTGAAGGGCGCCGAGGGCAGGAATTCCGCCGCCTGCCAGCGCACGCCATCTCCGGCCTTGAGACCGGCGAGCGGGCCGGCCGTGATGTCCTGGACCGCGCGGAACTGGCCGCCCGTACGCAGCGTTCCGGTCTGGGGGTTGATGGTGCCGCCCCCGCGGATCTCGATGGCACCCACCGTCACGAGCGGGAAGTCGAGGATGCGCCCGTTCTGCGCGTGAGCGGTGGAAAGCGGTGCCGCCAAGGTGGAAACCGTCAGCATCAACAGGGTCAGCCGATTCATGGTGAACACTCTCCCTGGGAGTTGGTGTGATCAGTTGTCGCTGGTCACTGTGTGAACGGTGAGGTTGGAAGCGTTCACCCAACGCACATGGCCGCCCGGCTTGATGTGCGCCGTGGGAGGGGTGAAGCTGAAGCCGCTGGATCCGATCTGCACCAGAGCCGAATCCGCGCCACTGGCATCGACCTGCACGGTGCCCACCATGCCCATCGCGCGATGGACGATGCAGTGGTAGCCGAAGGTGCCGGCGTTGGCGAACGTGAACTGGGCCGACTGCCCGATGGCGAACGGACCGAAATTGAAGATCGTTCCGCCACCGCCCCCTCCTCCTCCGCCGCCCCCGCCGCCATAGGGCGCGGTCGGGTTGTTGCTGCTGTTGCAGGCGGCGATGCCGAGGACGAGCAGAACGGACGCGACCGCGATCACGGACGCGCGCCCGAGATGCAACGAAGATGTGAGGCGGTTCGGGGCGTGCATGGCGAATCTCCGGTTCGAAGGGAACGAGACGCGGCGGGCTTCTGCCGCCTCCCCTTCGATACGCTACGTGTCGTAGCGATTCAGAGATTCTGGGATTTGTTTTCTGAGGAAAATGCTGAGGAATTCCGCAAACGGTCAGCGGGAGCGGACGCTCCCCTGGACCGCCCAAGCGCGGGCGGTGAGCGAGATCGAACCATCGGCGGCGACGGGCACGAGCGAGTGGAATGTGTCTTTGAGCTTGGCTCGTTGGGGCTCGGCGAGTCCCATGGCGTAGGCCGGCGCGGGGCCCGTGCCCGCGAGAAACGGCTGCCACAGGTCGTCGAACGACGCGAAGCGGGTCGGCACGTCGATCGCGGTCGCGTCCACCTCGGCGAGTTCCGCCGAGTCGAACAGAGCGCGAAGCGCCTCGGGCCGGCAGAGAGGAAAGCGCACACCCTCGTCCTTGGTCGCGGCCGCGGGATCGATGGTGATCGCGGCGTCCCAGAAGGCGCGCAGGAACTCCATCTTGCCGGAGTAATCCCACACGTACGCGGCGATCGCGGCGCCGGGGCGGCTCAAGCGTTTCATCTCGGCGAGCGCGGCGCCCGGATCGGGAAGGAAGTTGAGCACGAGGCCGGACACGACGACGTCGATGGTCTTGTCGGGCAGCGAGATCTCGGCCGCGTCTCCCGCCACGATCGTCGCCTTGCCTTCGAGGTTGGCGGCCGCCGTCCTCCGCAAGCCGTCGGAGGGCTCGATGCCCGTGACGGACGCGGGCGCGCAGCCATCGAGAATGGCGGCGCACAGGGCGCCGGTTCCGCATCCCACGTCGAGCCACGCGAGATCGGGCGCTCGGTCGAGCCAGGCGAGGAAAACGGGCGCCACTTCCCTGCTCCAGCGCCCGATGTAGCGTTCGTACGCGTTTCCCTGCTCCCAGCGGTCGGAGGTGGGTGTCATGGCGTCCGGTACACGTCCGTGTTCACGTACTTGAGGCCCGAGTCGACCATGAGGGTGACCAGGCGCGCACGCGGACCCAGTCGCTCGGCGACCTGAAGCGAGGCGATCACGTTGGCGCCCGAGGACGTGCCCGCGAAAAGAGCTTCCTCGTGCGCCAGGCGGCGTGCCAT
>DATFWU010000231.1:0-3764 GCA_035259005.1 Candidatus Eiseniibacteriota bacterium | reverse complement strand
TTCGGCTACGAGAAGGGCGCTTTCTCGGGCGCGATCCAGGCCAAGCCCGGGCGCTTCGAGCTGGCCAACAGGGGCACGCTCTTCCTGGACGAGATCGGCGAGATGCCCGCCCCCATGCAGGCCAAGCTCCTGCGCGTCTTGCAGGACGGGGCCGTGCAAAGGCTGGGCTCGACGCGCGACATCCACGTCGACGCGCGCGTCGTCACCGCCACCAACGTCGACCTGGGTCGCGCCCTCGCCGAGGGACGCTTCCGCGAGGATCTCTATCATCGCCTGAGCGTGTTCGAGATCCAGGTCCCGCGCCTCGCCGACCACGCCGATGACATTCCCGTTCTCGTGGATCATTTTCTCGCGCGCTACGGAGCGCGACGCGCTCTGCCGCTCGAGCGCGTCTCGCCGGAGGCTATGAAGGCTCTCTTGAGCCACCCCTGGTCAGGCAACGTGCGCGAGCTGGAGAACGTGATCCAGCGCGCCGTGGCCTTGGCGGCCGGGCCGGCGCTCGCGGAGACGGACGTCCACCTCGCGACCTACGCGAGCCGCCCCAGGCCGGCCGCCGGGCCTGGCGGCCTGCTCATCCCGACCGGCACCAAGATGAAGGACGCCGAGGATCTCCTGATCGAAGACGCCATCCGTCGCGCTGGCGGCAACCGCGAGCGCGCCGCCCAGATGCTCGGCGTCTCCTCTCGAACCCTCACCCGGCGCGCCCGACGCACGCGCGAAGGCGCCGCCGAAACGGACGGCGCCTAGCCACAGACAGGTTGGCGGCTTGTCCGACATTTCGACCGGCGAAAGCGTCTGCTGCCGCGTTCTTCCCCTCCCGTAAGTCCTTTGCCGAAGCGCCGAGAAGCACTCCTCGACCGCGGCACCTTTCGTGCACAGAGAACCGACGTGCTCGGCCCTGGAGGCCGAGAGGAGGGACGCATGATCCGAGGATCGCTTCGCTGGAGCAACAATCCGGACCGCCCCAAGCAGTTCGTCGGCGTCACCGGCTCGGGCCATTGCGTCAATTTCGACGAGGCGGCGGCGGGCGCGGCACCCAGCCCGATGGAGACCGTGGCGCTGGCGCTCGCCGCCTGTGCGGCCTTCGATGTGATCACGATCCTGCGCAAGCGGCGCCAGGACGTGACCGCCTACGAGGTGCGCGTCGAAGCCGAGCAACGCGTGGGCCCCCCGGCCGTGTTCTCGGGCATCCGCCTGCGCCACATCGTTCGCGGTCGCCGCGTGGATCCCCGGGCCGTCGCGCAGGCAGTCGAGCTGTCGCGCGAGAAGTACTGCTCGGTCGGCGCCATGCTCGCGCCGACGGTGCCCATGGACCATGCGGTGGAAGTGGTGGACGATCTCATGCCCCCCGGGATCTCCTCGCACGCCGCCGGCTTGACCGCGTTCTGAAGGGAGAAGACCGATGGGACGCCGCGGACCGAAACCGGCCAAGCACGTCGCGATCGCCAAAGCGGCGCTCGTGCTCTTCGTCGAAAGAGGCGTGAAGGGGGCGACGACGCGCGCCATCGCCAAGAGCGCGCGCACCACGGAAGCCAGCCTCTATCGCCACTATCCCGGCAAGGACGCCCTGGCTCGCCACGTTCTCGCGCAGTGCCTGCGCGGCCTCGAGGACGCGATCGAGCGCTCGCAGGCCGGTATCGCGACACCGAAAGCGCGCCTGCGCGCCTTCCTGCACGCCTACATCGAATTCGGCCGACAACACCCGCTCGAGCACGCCTTTCTGCAGCAGGCGCACGCGCAGAATCTCTTCGCTCGGCTCGGAGAGCTTCCGCGCTCGCGACGCGTGCTCTCGACGCTTCTCGCCGAGGGTCAGGCGGCCGGGGATTTCGTCCCCGTCGACGCCCGCTGGCTGGCTGCGTTCGTCGCCGGCGGCCTCGGCCGGGTGTCCCAGGCGGCGTGGCGGCGCGGGCCGAAGTCGCCGTTTACGATCCCGCCCGAGGCTTGGTGCGCGGTGGTCGAGGGAATGGTAGCCTCGCCGCCGCCGTCTGTGGCCCAGGGCCTTTCCGTCCGCAACGGAACCGACGGCACGACCTACCAGGTCGTGGAGATGATCGAAGAGGTCGAACCGCTCCCGGCCACCGCCGGGATCCATGCCAACGGGAGGTCGAGGACATGACGCGCGCGTGCAGAACCGGCTTGGTGTTCGTCATCCTCGCGGCCGGCGCGGGAATCGCCCTGGCCCAGGATGCCGAGAAGAAAGCGCCGGACGGCAAAGATCTTTTCCTCGCCGCCAAGTGCAACACGTGTCACAGCGTCACGGCGGCGGGTATCGAGAAGAAGAAGCCCACGGCCGAGGAGACCGCCGAGGCCAAGAGCGCCGACAAGGACGAGAAGAAGCCGCCCGATCTCTCCAGCGTCGGACTCGAGAAGAAGGCCGACTGGATCGCCAAGTTCCTCACCAAGAAAGAGACCTTGGACGGCGAGAAGCACAAGAAGCTGTACAAGGGCACCGACGAGGAGCTGAAGACGCTCTCGGCCTGGCTCGAAGCGCAGAAGGCGCCGAAGAAGAAGGGCGGGAAGTAAGGGCGTCATGAGCCCGCGGCCGGAGTTCTACTTCGTCTTCGCGGTCACGGCGCTCTTCGTCCTCGTCTTCTTGGCGAGGCCGGATCTCACGCGGCAGAGAGCGGGCAAGATGCTGGCGTTCGTCGCGCTCTTCCTCTTGCCCGTTCTGGCCGCGTGGATGGGCTTCGCCGAGCACTGGGAGCGCTCGAAGACGAAACAGTTCTGCCTGTCGTGTCACGTGATGGAGCCGTACGGGAAGAGCCTCTACGTGAACGACAACGAGTACATCCCGGCGGTCCACTTCCAGAACAACTTCGTGCCCGCCGACCACGCCTGTTACACCTGTCACACGAGCTACGCGCTCTACGGAAGCCTGCAGGCCAAGATGAACGGGCTGCGCCACTTGTACGTGTACTACACGCACTCGGCTCCGGACACGATCAAGCTCTACCATCCCTACAACAACCGCGAGTGCCTGCACTGCCACGGCGAGTCGCGCAAGTTCGCGGCCGTGGACGCGCACAAGGACACCGACACGACGTTCGCCGCCATCACCCAGGGGCGCGTCTCCTGCCTCGAGAGCGGCTGTCACGATGTGGCGCACGAGGTGCACTCTCTCCAGGACGTGGAGTTCTGGCCGGGGCCCCAACGATGAGTGCCTTGACGAACGTCGAGAGACGCATCCGGTGGGCCGCCGTCTTTCTCCTCGCCGGTCTCGTGGTGCAGGGGCTGAGCCTGCTCCGCGTGGCGGCGTTGTCCTTCGTGGTCTTCACCACGCTCGGGCTTTTGCTCCTGGCCATCGGCGCCGTGATTTTCCTGTTCAGTCTTCTGGAGGCCGGCCCTGACGACGAGAAATGAGGCTGCCTCTGGCGTAAGACGCTCCCATTTGCGAAACTACGGTGACACCGTGATCGAAATCCGCCGGACCCCGAGACGGGCCGCACAGGACGCGACCCGCCCCGAAGAAGGAGTCACCCCATGAGCACCCAGACCGCCACCCCCGCCACGGGTGAGGCGATCGAGATCCGCTACCACGACAAGAGCGTCCGCTGCCCCATCGTCGTCGGCTCCGAGAACGAGCCCGCCATGGACATCGCCGCCCTGCGCTCGGCCACCGGGCTCATCACCCTGGACAACGGATACGGCAACACCGGGGCGTGCCGGAGCGCCATCACGTTCATCGACGGCGAAAAGGGGATCCTGCGCTACCGCGGTTACCCCATCGAGCAGCTGGCGGAGAACAGCACCTTCCTCGAGGTCGC
>DATFWU010000230.1:0-4065 GCA_035259005.1 Candidatus Eiseniibacteriota bacterium | reverse complement strand
GGCTGGAAGAAGCGCCGCGCGTTCTCGAACTGGCGCCGGTCGGCGGTGCCGAGCGCCACCACGATCTCCTCCAGATAGCGCACCTGCGTCAGGTGCTCGACGATGCGCCCCATGGCGGGACCCTCGAGCTCCGTGTACAGGCACGGCAGGACGAGCGCGCCGGGCACCGACTGCGCGTGTAGCGCGAGCCGGCGCTCGAGCGATTCGAGATCCTGACGCCCGAGCTTGTGCAGCGTGGCGATGACGCCATTCTGATAGAAGTCGCTCATGGGCGGCCGCCTCTAGAGATGCGACAGCGTGTCGCGGTCCTCGTCGCGCGCGCGACGCAGCATACGCTCGAGCGTCTCGCGCGCCAAATCCTTGCCCGCGAGCCCGAAGGCGAGCGCGGCGGCGAGCACCGCCCCGCCCAGGAGGATGGCGAGCACGACGAGCGCGATGTCGCGTCCGAACCCCAGGTTCTCGAGCGCCAGCGCCAGGAAGAACACGCCCACCACGACGCGCACTCCGAAGGCGAGCCAGCTCGAGCCCGCGAGCTCGGAGTTCACGGCCCAGATGAGCACGCTGCGCGCGGTGAACGAGCTGATGGCGAAGCCGAGCACGATCAAGATGAGCCCGGCCGCCAGGCGCGGCAGGTAGTGGATGAGGCCGGCAAGCACGGCGTCGGTCGCCTCGGCGCTCAGGATGGAGAGCGCGCACACGAGCGTGAGCACGATCACGATCCAGCGGGTGGCCTGTCCGGCCAGCACCGAAGGCGTCTGGCGCAGGCTGGTCCGGCGCAGCGCTTCGGCCACCGGCCCGCGCTCGCGGATCTTGTCGAAGCCCACGGTGCGCAGGAGGAAGCTCACCAAGGTCTCGAGCAGCCAGGCGAGGGCGAGCCCCGCGGCCATCACCACGAGCACCGCGAACAGCACCGGAAGAATGGTGCTCAAACGCTCCAGGAACCGGCGCAGCGGATCCCAAATCGTCACGGAAGTGTCGTCCATCATGAGAGGAACCTCCCTTCCTGCCAGGCTCGCAGGAACGCGGGCTTCGTGTCTTCGAAGCGCCGCGAGAGATCGTCGAGCGCGTTCTCGACGTCGTCGGCGGAATAATCGGCGGCTTCGCACACCCAGGACGCGGTGCGCCCCAAGTAGAGCGGCGTGAGGGTGCGAAGCAGGTGGTCGGGATGGGGGCGCCGCGCGTGGAAAGCGAGGACGAACTCGTAGACCACGCGCACCCAGAGATCGGCGGGCAGCGCGAAGGTGGTGTCGGAAGCCTGCGCGATGGCTTGGAGCCGAGCGCGCGTGTCGGGCTCGAGGAATTCGGCGTAGAGCGGCGCGAACTCCCTCACGCCGTTGCGGAACGCGTTCCTCATGCGCTCCAGATTCACGTTCACGGGCTCGAGCCCCACATGGTAGCGGAATCCGAACTCCGGCACCGCTTCCGAGCCGGTGATCTTCGACCAGTAGGCCTCGTGGGCCTCGATCTGGGCGAACAGCGAGCCGGTCACCTGCACCAGCATGTTGGCGAGATGGGCGCCAGGATCCTTGGCGTCGTGGATCTTGGCGCCGAGATAAGCCTGGCACACGCGGAATCCGCCCACCAGCGCCGTGGTCGTCATCCAGATGTCGATGCCGAAGCGCGCCACGTCGCTGTGCCAGGCGTCCTGGTCGGCGTAGTGCGCGGCCAGCTTTCCCGACATGCCGAAGTCGCCGCCGATGGGCTGGCGGATGCGCTTGCCGTACAGGGAGCGCACGAGCGGATAGACGATGGCATTGGTGATCGTGCCGTCGTACTTGTGCCGCGAATAGAGCGGGGCCACGAACTCGTAGCCCTCCTGCAGGACGGGCCCGAGCAGGAGCTCGAACCACTCCGGGGTCACGCTGCGCAGGTCGGCGTCGACCACGGCGCAGGCGCGCGCGTCGAGGCGGCGGGCGATCTCGAAGATGGTGCGAAAGGCGCTGCCCTTGCCCGGAATGCCCTGGTAGGCGGTGACCAGCTTGCGCACGGGGCGCATGGCGTGGCGCAAGAGGAGCGTGCGCGCCGGGCCCGGCTCCAGGCGCGCCACCACTTCCGGCGTGCCGTCGCTCGAGCCGCCGTCGGAGTTGACGAGCACCGCCACGCGGTCAGGAAAGTACTTCGCCAGCCCCATGGCGGCGGCCGCCGCCACGTGCCCGATCGTGCTCGCGTTGTTGAACGACGGGATGCCGACCACGAGGTCGGCCTGCCCGATCTCCCCGACCAGGCGCTGCGCCTCGTCGTTCAGGACCGCGGTCGCGCTCATGCGCTCGTCGACGCCCCGCGCGCGGACGCGCGGAGTCCTCTTGGCTCGTGGGCGAGTCGACCCGGGGGCTCGGGTCGGGCTCGGGTCATGCTTTCGTCAATGGATCTCGATGGTGTACGGCATCCACGTCAAGCTCGGCCTTCCGGCCAGCTTGGCGATCGAGCGGATCACGTCCACGCCGGGAATCATGACCGCTTTCCTCAAACGCGCGTTGTCGTCGGGCTCGTTCCACAGCTGATCCACGAGCCGGCGGAAGAATGGCCGCTGCACCTTCGGATACACCACGTACCGCACCTCGGTGCCGGAGGCGATGCCGGCCCGCTTCTTGGCCAGCGCGATCGCCGTCTCGAAGCCACCGAGCGTGTCCACGAGGCTGCGCTCGTACGCCTGGCCGCCGGTCCATACGCGGCCGCGCGCGAGCGCGTCGATCTCATCCGGACTCTGGTGGCGATTTTGCGCCACGATGCCGATGAACGTCTTGTAATCCGCCCACAATTGCGAGACGAACTTCTCGCGCTCCGCGGGGGTGAAGTTGCGGACCGGCGAGAAGAACTGGGCGTTCTCTCCGCGTGACAGCACCTCCACGCTCATGCCGATCTTCTGATAGAGACCCGAAAGATTGAATTTGCCGCCCAGAACGCCGATCGAGCCGGTGAGCGTGCCGGGCTCGGCGACGAGCGAATCGGCGCCCATGGCGAGGTAGTAGCCGCCCGAGGCCGCGAGATCGGAGAAGGACGCGATCACCGGCTTCTCCTTCGCCGCCTCGCGCACCGCGCGCCACATCGCGTTCGACGCGTAGGTGTCGCCGCCCGGGCTATCGACGCGCAGCACGATGGCCTTCACCTTGTCGTCGTCCTTGGCCTCGTCGAGCGCCTTGATCAGTGTCTCGTGGCCGAGCGTCCTCCCCCACACCGGATCGAAGCCGCTCTTCCCCGGCACGATGGTGCCCGAGGCGAAGACGAGCCCGATGCGCGGCGCGGTGATGGGACCATACGAGTCGTGGGCGACGTAATCCTCGAGGTTGATGCGCGAGCCGTCCTGCCCGCCGGGCAGGAGGTCTTCCACCTCGTCCTCGTAGAGCACGCTGTCCACGAGCCCGGCCGCCATCGCGTCCTCGGAGCGGTACGGGCCCTGGTCGACCTTCTGCTTCACCTCTTCGGCGGTGATGCCACGGGCGTCGGCGATGCCGGCCACGAAGTCGGCGTAGCGATCGTCGAGCAGGGCGTTCAGCGCTTCCTTCGACGGCTCGCTCATGTTCTTGCGAGTCAGGGGCTCGGCCGCGTCCTTGAATTCACCAATGTGCTCCATGTCGGCCTGGATCCCCACCTTGTCGAGCGTTCCCTTGAGGAACGAGACATAGGCGGCGAAGCCGTCGACGCGCAGCATCGAGGCCGGCGGCATGTAGAGCTCGTCGGCCACCGAGCACAGGTAGTAGTCGCGCTCGTCCCCGCCCTCCATCCAGGCCACGACGGTCTTGCCCGAATCGGCGAAGTCGGCGATCGCGTCGTGCAGCTCTTCGATCTTGGCCCAGCCCCAGTCGATGCCCTCCGACTTGAGGAAGAGGGCCTTGATGTGCGGATCCTTGGCGGCGTGGCGAATGGCGTGAACCGTCTCCCACAGCGTGGGCTGGTCTTCGTAGAAGAAATCGGTGCGCACGTCGGGCGGCAGGTCCTCCTCGATCTCGTCGGGAAGATCGACCACCAGGGTGCTGTTCGATTTGACCTCGACCTGGTGCCCGCCGAGCCACATGCCGAGCGCGATGAGACCCGCGCCACAGATGACGAACACGGCCAGGAGACCGA
>DATFWU010000229.1:0-8285 GCA_035259005.1 Candidatus Eiseniibacteriota bacterium | reverse complement strand
GGATCCTCGGTGATGTCGCGGATCATCTGCTCGGCGCGCCGCCCGCCTTCCGAGTTGTAGGCGGCGATGCGAACCTCGCCCGTGTCCTCGATGTCGATCTGGGCGCCGGTCTCTTCCTGGATGCGCTTGATGATCTTGCCGCCCGGCCCGATGACCTCGCGGATCTTCTCGGGATCGATATGAATCACGGCGATCCTGGGCGCGTAGACGCTGACTTCCGGACGCGGCTTGGACAGGCAACGGTCCATGACGTCGAGCACATAGAGCCGCGCGTCGCGCGCGCGCTCCAGTGCCTCGGCCAGGATCTTGAAATCGATGCCGCCGATCTTCGAGTCCATCTGGAAGGCGGTGACGCCCTCGCGCGTGCCCGTGACCTTGAAGTCCATGTCGCCGAGATGGTCCTCGGCGCCCAGGATGTCGGTGAGCACGGCGTACTGGTCCCCTTCGCGGATCAGGCCCATGGCCACGCCCGCCACCGGCGCCTTGATGGGCACGCCGGCGTCCATGAGCGAGAGGCTGCCCGCGCACACGGTGGCCATCGACGACGAGCCGTTGGACTCGAGAATGTCGGACACGATGCGAATGGTGTACGGGAACACGCTGTCGACCGGGATCACCGGCTCGATGGCGCGCTCGGCCAAGGCACCGTGGCCAATCTCGCGCCGGCCGGGGCCGCGGATCGGGCGCACCTCGCCGACCGAGAAGGGCGGGAAGTTGTAGTGCAGCATGTAGGACTTCCACGACTGGCCTTCCAGCTCCTCGATGCGCTGCTCGTCGGTCGACGTTCCCAGGGTGCTCACCGCCAGCGCTTGCGTCTCGCCGCGGGTGAAGAGCGCCGAGCCGTGGGTGCGCGGCAGCACGCTGACCTCGGCGCGAATCGGGCGGATCTGCTCCGGCGTGCGGCCGTCGGCGCGCACGTTGCTCTCGAGCACCAGGCGGCGCAGCGAGTCGCGCTCGACGTCGTGGATGACCTCACCGATGTAGGGCGCGAGCTCGGGAAGCCTCTCGCCGAGGACGGCTTGCGCCTCCACGTTGATGGAGTCGATGCGGTGCTGGCGGTCTTCCTTGCCCGCGACCTGATAGGCGTCCCAGATGCGGGAGCCGAACTCGTCGCGCACCGCTTGGTGCAGCTGGCTGAAGTCGATGCCCTTGACCAGCGCGCGTTTGGCCTTGCCGTGGGTGCGCTTGAGGTCTTCCTGGAGGCGGTTGAGGATGCGGATTTGGCTCTGCGCGAAGCGCAGGGCCTCGAGCAGCTCGGCCTCGCTCACCTCACGCGTCCCGCCCTCGACCATGACGATGTCGTCGTCCGTGCCGGCCACGACGATGTCCATCGTGCTCTCCTCGAGCTGCGCGAACGTGGGATTGAGGACGAGCTGACCCTCCACCTTGCCCACGCGCACGCCCGAGAGCAGGGCGTCGAAGGGGATGTCGGAGACCTGGAGCGCGGCCGAGGCCGCGCACAGGGCGATCACGTCGGCATCGTTCTCCTGGTCGGAGGACAGCACCGTGCACATGATCTGCATCTCGTACGGGAACTCCTTGGACAGGATCGGCCGGATGGGCCGGTCAATGAGGCGCGAGGAGAGGACTTCCTTCTCCGTCGGCCGCCCTTCGCGCTTGAAGAAACCGCCGGGAATCTTCCCGGCGGCGTAAGTGCGCTCGCGGTAGTCCACCGTGAGCGGCACGAAGCCGCGCTTGGGCGTGGGATTCTTGTCCGCGGTCGCGGCGGCGAGCACCACGGTGCCGCCGTACTGCACCCAGGCGGATCCTCCCGCCTGCCGGGCCGCCTTTCCGGTTTGAATGCTGAACGTGCGGCCTGCGAGGTCGACGCTAACCGTTCTTTCCATTTTCTCCCTTGCCTTGCCGTCCACCTGATCCGCCTGGGATCGGGTTGGCGGACGCGATTCCCCCCAGGGGAACGGTCCGCGGGTGAATCGGCCCCGCGCTACTTGCGGAGGCCGAGGTCTTTGACCACCTTGCGATAGCGGTCGATCTCCGTGCCCTTCAGGTAATCGAGCAGCCGCCGTCGCTGGCCCACCATGCGCAACAGTCCACGGCGGGACGCGTGGTCACGCTTGTGCACTTTGAAGTGCTCGGTGAGGTAGCGGATCTTCTCAGTGAGGAGGGCGATCTGAACTTCGGGTGAACCAGAATCTTCCTGGTGCAGGCGGAACTTGTCGATGATCGCCTGCTTGTTCTCCTTCGTCAGCGTCATGGTTGCAGGTCTCCTCGCGCGCGAGGCGCTCTGGGAAAGGCCCAGGAGACCGAGTGCAACCTCTCGCGGCCCCGAGCCGGCATCTTCGGACTGGACGGTAAGCTACCAGATGAGGCGGGCGGCCGTAAAGCTAGGCGGGACCCGCGATTGCCGGGCCCGAGCCGCGCTCCCCGCCACCCCCCTCGACTTCGCTCTCGCGGCGCGGGCCCAGGTTGACCAATTACGCGAGCCGGCTCGCTTGTAAAAACAAAATTCCTTGTAACAAGAAGACGCTCCCGGAGGACTCTATCGATGTCCCCTCCTGCCCGCGCTCGTTCGGGAGGTGTCTCCATGCGTTCTCCAACCGGGGCCTCCGTCCTCCTCACCCTCGTGGTCGGTGTGGCTCTCCTCGCCCTCGCTTTCCAGGTCCCTCGACGCGCCGAGAGCACCGGCTTCCCCGATCTCAACAGGTCGAAATCCAAGGACAAAACCAGTCAGACGGCCGAGCAACTCCTGCAGGAGGGCCGCCAGACGTTTCGTTACGACACCTTCGGCGACGAGGCTTTCTGGGGCGGTGTTCTCGGCCTGAACGAGGTGATCGCCGGCAGCCGCTTCGGCGGGGCGGGGGACGGCCTGAGCCCGCGCGCGGCGCTCGGCCTGGGACTCAAGGTCGACGCCGACGCCTTGCCCGGCTCGGTCCTCGCCGGGTTGCGCCAGGGACGCGTGAATCTCGACGACCCCGGGGTCACCATGGCGCTCTTGCGCCAGAACGCGGTCGTGGGGCTCACGGGCTTCTTCGACGGACCGAATCTCCAATCGGTCGGCATCCAGTGCGCGCTCTGTCACTCCACGGTCAACGACGCCGTGGCGCCGGGCGTCGGGCAGCGTCTCGACGGCTGGGCGAATCGCGATCTCAACGTCGGCGCCATCGTAGCGCTCGCCCCCCACTTGCAGCCCGTGGCCGATCTTCTCGGAACCGACGTGAACACGGTGAAGGACGTCCTCAATCACTGGGGCCCGGGCCACTTCGACGCCGAGCTCTTCCTCGACGGCAAGGGATTTCGGCCGGACGGCAAGACGGCGGCGGTCCTGATTCCGCCCGCGTTCGGGCTCTCCGGGATCAACCTCCACACCTGGACGGGCTGGGGATCGGTCACGTACTGGAACGCTTTCGTCGCCAATCTCGAGATGCACGGCCAGGGCACGTTCTTCGATCCGAGGCTCGACGACGCCACACAATTCCCGGTCGCGGCGAGAAACCATTTCGGCCACGTCACGAACGCCCAGGACCGGATCACGGAGAAGCTGCCGGCCCTGCACTTCTACCAGCTCGCGCTTCTCGCGCCGGCTCCGCCCGCCGGCAGCCTTGACCAAGACGCCGTGGAACGTGGCGACCAGCTGTTCGGCGGCAAGGCGCAGTGCGCGACCTGCCACACCGACGAGCTCTACAGCGAGCCCGGCTGGGACATGCACAAGGGCAGTGAGATCGGAGTCGACGACTTCCAGGCCGACCGGGCGCCCGACCATCGTTATCGCACCTCCCCGCTCAAGGGCATCTGGACCCACGCCAGGGGCGGCTTCTTCCACGATGGCCGCTTCGCCACGCTCGAGGACGTGGTCGATCACTACAATCAGTTCTTCGGTCTCGGGCTCACCACGCAGGATCGATCGGACCTCGTCGAGTACATGAAGTCGCTGGGCGACGTGCCGTTCGAGGGCTCGGTGCCCGCGGGCACCCTGGTGGAGCCGTCAGCGACTTCGCGGAACACGCTCTCGCTCGGCTTCGGCGCCCCGCTCGGCATCCAGAGCGTGGGCCCCAATCCGAGCCGCGGTCCGAGCCGCATCTCGTTTACGTTGGGGCGCGTGGAGCCCGTGCAGCTCGGCGTGTTCGACGCGCGCGGGCGCCAGGTGGCCGATCTGGTGGGAACGCGCGCCTTCAATGCGGGACCGCAAACCGTGACCTGGGACGGGCGCGCCGACGCCGGCGGCCTGGCGCCGCCGGGCATGTACTTCGTGCGCTTGCGAACCAGCGAAGGAGAGTGGAATCAGGCGGTGATTCGGCTGCGCTGAAGCCGCTCGCGCACCACGGCTACGTCGTCGGCGATGGCGCGGGCGAGCGTCTCGAGATCGGGGAAGCGCTTCTCCTCGCGGATCCAGGACACGAACTCGACCGCCAGCGGCCGCGACACGAGGTCGCCCTCGAAGTCGAGCACGAAGACCTCGACGGCGTGCGGCACGTCGCCCAGGGTCGGCCGCTTGCCGATCGACATGGCGCCGCCCCGGCGCGCCCCGTCGGGGGTGGTGACCCAGACGGCGTAGATGCCGTCGCCCGGCATCATCTGGTGCTCGAGCAGCTCGAGGTTCGCGGTCGGAAATCCGAGATCCTTGCCCACGCCCTGTCCGCGCACCACCTGGGCTTCGATCCGATACGGCCGCCCCAGGAGTCGGCCCGCGTCCTCCACCTTGCCGGCCGCGAGAAATCCGCGGATTCGCGTGCTCGACACGGGGCCGTCGGGATCGAGCAGGAGCGGCACCGAGTCGACCGTGAAGCCCCAGCGCGCGCCCAGATCGGCGAGATAGGCGAGCGTGCCCTTGCGGTTCTTGCCGAGCGCGAAGTCCTGGCCGGCCGTCAGGTGCACGAGGCCGAGCGCGTCGATCAGATAGCGTCGCACGAAGGTCTCGGGCTCGAGCCCGGCCATGACGCGATCGAAGTGCAGCACGTCGACGCGATCGGCGCCGGCCTGCTCGAGTAGCTCGCACTTCTCGCCGATGGGCGTGAGCGGCGCTTCGGGCGTGCGCTTGCCGAGCACCGCGTCGGGGTGCGGCTCGAAGGTCACGACCGCGAAGCCCGCGCCCCTCGCCCGCCCCCGCTCGCGCGCCCGCTCGAGAATGCGCTGGTGGCCGCGGTGCACGCCGTCGAACACGCCGACGGCGACCACATGCTCGCGGGGCTCGCTCACGCGCGCTCGTCGCCCGGCGCGAGTACGCAGCGCAGACGGATGGGCAGGCCGAGCGGCGTGCCCTCCGCCACGCCGAGGACGACGCCGTTTTCGTCCTCGAGGCGGAGCAGCCCGCGCTCGCCGCGCGAGCGCGGCGCGCGCCCAAAGCCCAGGTCCTTGGCCTCGCGAGCGTCGAGCACGCGGCGGCTCAAGTGCGAGAGCGCGACCTCCCACGGCAGGCGCGCGTTCTCGAGCCCGCGCCAGTCGGCGGGGGCCGCGTCCTTGCCCTTGGCCACGTTGCCGGCGGGATGGGTGCCGCGCGGCGCCAGGCGGGCCGCCGGAAACGCGCCCTCGACGTCGATCGCACCCACGCGCACGCGGCGCAGGGAGTCGAGATGGGCCACCGTGTCGAGTGCGGCCCCCCACTCCTCGGCCAGCACGCGCACGTAGGTGCCGCTCGAGCACTCGACCTCGAAGCTCAGCCGGCCGGCCTCGAGATCGAACCCGAGCAGCTCGAGACGCTTCACGCGCACGCGCCGCTCGGGACGCTCCACCTCCTCGCCGCGGGCGGCGATCTTGTAGAGCCGCTCGCCGTGCACCTTGACCGCCGAGACCATGGGCGGGCGCTGCATGCGCTCGCCGACCAGAGTCCTGGCGGCCTCGCGGACGCGCCTTTCGTCGCGCGGCCAGGGCTTTTCCGCGGTCACCCGGCCGGCCGCGTCCAAGGTATCCGTGGCCACGCCCAGGCGAAGCGTGCCGCGATAGAACTTGTCCTGGAGCGCGATGAATCCGAGAAGGCGCGTGGCCGGGCCGACGCCGACCACGAGCAGGCCCGTGGCCTGCGGGTCGAGCGTGCCGGCGTGACCGACTCGGCGCACGCCGAGATGGCGGCGCACCGCATGCACCACGTCATGGCTCGTCGGCCCCTGGGGCTTGTCGAGCTTCAAGAGGGCGCCCCGGCTCGCCGCCAGGAGCGCTACCGCCGGCGCGCTCACTCCGAGCTCTCCCCCTCGTCCTCGATGCGCTCGCCGGTCTTGAGCTTGCGCAAGAGCTCCTCGACGCGCTGCCCGCGCTCGAGTGACTCGTCGAAGCGGAAGCGCACCTCGGGCACCTCGCGCAGGCCGAGACGCGGCGCCAGCAGATGGCGCACCGCGGGGGCGGCGCGATCGAGCCCTTTGAGCGCCTGGGCGCGCGCCTCGCCGCCCTCGAGCGTGCTCACGAACACGGTCGCGTACTGGAGGTCGGGCGTGACCTCGACGTCGGTCACGGTGACGCCGTGGATGCGGGGGTCGCGCAGGTGGCGGTCGAGGATCTCGGTCACTTCGCGCTGGATCAGCTCGGCGACGCGCTCGGGTCGGATACGTCCCATGTCGGTTTCCGGTGGCTCAGAGGTTCGACGAAGTGTCGGAGCGTGGAGCGAAGCTCAATAACGGGTCACGATCCAATCGAGGAGCATGACCTCCACTTCGCGCTCCACGATGGCGCGCAGATGGGAGGCCAGCTCGTCGGCGTGCGTCGCGTTGCCGGAGACCACGGCCAAACCGAGGCTCGCCCGCTGCCAGAGATCGGCGTGGTCCACCTCGGCCACGGCGGCGTTGCCGTTTCGCAGCCGGTCCTTCAAACGATTCATCACGGCACGCTTGGCCTTGAGCGACGTGGCCGCCGGCAGGTGCAGCTCGCAGCGCACGACGACCACGAACACGCGGGCGCTCTCAGCTCAGCGTGCGCGCCACTTCCTCGACCTGGAAGGCCTCGATCAGATCCCCTTCCTGGAGATCGTCGAAGCCGTCGAGGCCGATGCCGCACTCGAATCCCGCCGCCACCTCGCGAACGTCGTCCTTGAAGCGCTTGAGCGATCCGAGGCGGCCTTCCCAGAGCACGTCCTGGTTGCGGATGAGGCGGACCCTGGCGCTGCGCGGGATGTTGCCCGCCACCACCATGCAGCCGGCGATCCGTCCGGTGCGTGAGATCTCGAACACGCGGCGCACCTCGGCCGAGCCGAGCACCACTTCCTTCTGCTCGGGCTTGAGCAGGCCCGACATGGCGCTCTTCACCTCTTCCACGGCCTCGTAAATGATCTGGTAGAGGCGGATGTCCACCTTCTCGCGGTTGGCGAGCTCGCGCGCGCGCGGATCCGGGCGCACGTGGAAGCCGACGATGATGGCCTCCGAGGCCGCCGCCAGGAGCACGTCGCTCTCCGAGATCTGACCCACACCCTGGTGGATCACGTTGGCCCGCACCTCGTCGGTCGACAGGCGCCCGAGGGCATCGGCCAAGGCCTCGACCGAGCCGTCCACGTCGCCCTTGATGATGAGGCGAAGCTCCGAGACCGCGCCCTCCTTGATCTGCGTGTACAGGTCGGTGAGCGTCACGTGCTTCACGGCGCGGCGCTCCTGCTCGCGCGCCAGCTGCTGGCGCTTGTTCGCGATTTCGCGCGCCTCGCGCTCGTCGGCCGCGCCCGAGATCGTGTCACCGGCTTGGGGCAGCGAATCCCAGCCCAGCACCTCGACCGGCGCCGAAGGTCCGGCGTCCTGCACCGTCTTGCCGCGCTCGTTGAGCAGCGCGCGCACCTTGCCGTGCGCCGTGCCGGCCACGAAGGGCGAGCCGACGCGCAGCGTCCCCTGCTGGATGAGCACGGTGGGCACGATGCCGCGTCCCTGCTCCACCTTGGCCTCGAGCACCACGCCCTTGGCGCGCCGCGTCGGGTCGGCCACCAGCTCGAGCAAGTCGGCCTGCAGGAGGATGATCTCGAGCAGCTTGTCGACGTTGGTGCCCTTCTTGGCCGAGATGGGCACGAGCGGCACCGTGCCGCCGTAGTCCTCGACGATCAGGTTGTGGCGCGTCAGCTCCTGCTTGAGCATGTCGACGTTGGCCGCCGGCAAGTCGATCTTGTTCGCGGCCACGATGATCGGCACGTTGGCCGCCTTGGCGTGGTCGATGGCCTCGATCGTCTGCGGCATGACGCGGTCGTCGGCCGCCACCACGAGCACCACGATGTCGGTGACCTGGGCGCCGCGCGCGCGCATGGCGGTGAAGGCCTCGTGGCCCGGCGTGTCGAGGAAGGTGATGCGCCGGCCCTCGATCTCCACCTGGTAGGCGCCGATGTGCTGCGTGATGCCGCCGGCCTCGCCCGCCACCACGTTGGCCTTGCG
>DATFWU010000228.1:0-3702 GCA_035259005.1 Candidatus Eiseniibacteriota bacterium | reverse complement strand
GCTCGGCCATCCGCCGCCCCGGCTGGAACCGCTCCCGCCGCTTCGGCTCTTCCGCCGGCACGGGTAGCCAGTAACGAAGTCGTTCAATCCGCCTTGCTCTTCGAGACCGCGGTCGAGGCTCCCTGGGAGCCGTATGGGCCGCCCATGCGCATCATCGACACGTCCAAAGCGCTCGAAGAGCTGGTGCGCGAGCTCCACGACGCGCCTTCGGGATTCGTGGTCGACACCGAGACGACGAGCGAGGAGCCGATGCGGGCGGGATTGGTCGGCGTCGGCGTCACCGCGGGCGGGCGGCCGGCGTACCTGCCGATCGCGCACCGCGAGGGCACGAATCTCCCGTACGAGCGCGTGCGCGATGCGCTGGGCTCGCTCTTCGCCGCACCAGAGCACCCCAAGCTCGGACAAAACCTCAAGTACGACGCGCTGGTGCTCGAGCGCGCCGGCCTTGCCGTGCGCGGTCTGGTCTTCGACACGATGATCGCCTCGTACCTGCTCGATCCCGAGGGCTCGCACGGGCTCGACCACCTGAGCCGCGTTCACCTCGGCGTGGAGAAGATCCCGACCTCCGCCCTCATCGGGCGCGGCCGCCAGGCGCGCACCATGGACGAGGTCGCCATCCCGCTCGTGGCCGGCTACTGCGGCGAGGACGTGCACTGCACGTGGCTTCTCGCCGAGCGCTTTCGTCCCCAGATCGAAGCGCGCGAGGCCAGCCGTCTTCTGGCCGAAGTCGAGATGCCGCTCGTCACCGTGCTCAAGGACATGGAGCTCGAGGGCGTGCTCGTCGACCGCGCCTTCCTCGGGCGCATGTCGAAGTCGCTCGAGTCCGAGCTCGCGCGCCTCGAGGGTCTCGTGTACGGGGCCGCGGGCGGCTCTTTCAACATCAACTCGGGCCAGCAGCTGGCCGAGATCCTGTTTCGCCGCCTCGGGCTTCCGGCGCGCAAGCAGACCAAGAGCGGACTCTCGACCGACGCCTTCGTGCTCGAGGAGCTCGCGGTGCTGCACGAATTGCCGCGCCTCGTCCTTCAGTACCGTCAGGTGGCCAAGCTCAAATCGACCTACGTGGACGCGATCCCCGCGCTCGTCCACCCCGAGACCGGGCGCGTGCACACCGAATTCCACCAGGCGGTGGCCGCCACCGGACGGCTCTCGTCCTCGAACCCCGTGCTGCAGAACATCCCCATGCGCACGCCGCTTGGGCGCGAGGTCAGGAAGGCCTTCGTGGCGCGGCCGGGCTGGAAGCTGGTGGGGGCCGACTACTCGCAGATCGAGCTGCGCATCATGGCCCATCTCTCGGGCGACCGGGCGCTCACCGAGGCGTTCTCGAAGGGGCTCGACGTGCACGCCAGCACGGCGGCGCAGGTGTTCGGGCTCACGCGGCCGCCCACGCCCGAGGAGCGCGCCAAGGCCAAGATCGTGAACTTCGGCATCATGTACGGCATGGGCGCGCGCGCCCTCTCCTTGCAGATGGGTCTCACGCTCGCCGAGGCCGCGGCCTTCATCCGCGAGTACTTCCGCGTGCACGCGGGCGTCAAGCGCTTCCTCGACGGCACCGTCGAGGAAGTGCGCCAGAAGGGTTACGTGTCCACCCTCCTGGGCCGTCGCCGCTACCTGCCCGACGTGCAGAGCGCGAGTCCGCGCGCGCGCTCGAACGCCGAGCGCGCCGCCATCAACACGCCGCTCCAGGGCTCGGCGGCCGACCTCGTGAAGGTGGCCATGGTACGCATCCACGAGCGCCTCCTCGCCGAGGGCTCGCAAGCCCGGCTCGTCCTTCAGGTGCACGACGAGCTCTTGCTCGAGAGCCCGGCGGGCGAGATCGAGTCAGTCGAGCGCGTGCTGCGCGAGGAGATGATCGGCGCCGTGACCCTCGCGGTCCCGCTCGAAGTGAGCGTCGGGATCGGCGACAACTGGTTCGATGTCCACTGAGGGAAGGGCGCCCTACGCGGCGCCCGGCGGTCCCAGGCGGCGCCGCGAAGGCCACGACGGGCTCTACGTCGTGGGACTCACGGGCGGGCTCGGCGCCGGCAAGTCGAGCGTGGCGCAAGCGCTCGTCCAGGGTGGTGCCCGCCTGGTCGACGCCGACCGCCTCGGCCATCAGGTGCTCGAGGACCCGCGGGTGCGCTCCGAAATCGCGGAGAGCTTCGGCCGCGACGTCCTCGGACCCGACGGCCGGGTGAAGAAGGACGAGCTGGGGCGCCGCGCCTTCGCCGATCCCGAAAGCCTCCAGCGCCTGAACGCCATCTCGCATCCGCGTCTGCTCACGCTCCTGCGCTCGGCGCTCCTGGGCTTCGCGGCCGCCGGGGTGCACGGCCTCGTGGTGCTCGAAGCGGCACTCCTCGTCGAGTGGGATCTCGGGGCTTGGTGCGACGAAGTGGTGGTGGTGACAGCACCCCGCGCCGAGCGGGCAAGACGCGCCGCGGCGGCACGCGGACTGTCCCCGGAAGAAGTCGAAGCGCGCCTCGACTCCCAGTTACCGGAAGAGGTTCGCGTGCGGTATGCTGACCGCGTTCTGGTGAACGACGGCTCGCGCGAAGCTCTCGCCGAGCGCGTCCAGGGTCTCGCCGACTCGCTCCGCGCCGCCTGGCTGGCGCGCGAGCGCGAGCGCCACGGATAGCCTACCCGGCAGGAGCGAACATGGAGACGGCCCAGGAGCTCAAGCGCAGGCTCGATCGCGTGGGGGAGACCCTCGAGCAGCTCCGCGGCTATCTTTGAGATCGCCTCCCGGCGATCCGACATCGCGAAGCTCGAAGCCAAGATGGCCGAGCCCGGCTTCTGGGATCGCCCGGCCGAGACCAAGGAAGTCATCGCCCAGCTGAAGACCGCCAAGCGTGTGGTGGGGGCCTTCGACGCTCCCGCCCTTCAGCACAGGGATCTGCTCGAGCTGATCGAGATGGCCGACGGCGACGCGCCCACCCTGACCGAGATCGCCGGCGAGACCCAGGCCCTCGAGCGCAAAGTCGCCGATCTCGAGCTCGAGAGCCTGCTGTCGGGCGAGAACGACGGCCTGGGTGCGGTGCTCCAGATCCATCCCGGCGCCGGCGGCACCGAGAGCCAGGACTGGGCGCAGATGCTGCTCCGCATGTACATGCGCTGGTGCGAGCGCCGCGGCTACGCCTACACCGTGCTCGATCTGCAGCCCGGCGACGAGGCCGGGATCAAGGACGCTTCGCTCGAAGTGCAGGGCGACTACGCGTACGGCTTCCTGCGCTCCGAGTCGGGCGTGCACCGCCTGGTGCGCATCTCGCCCTACGACGCCGCGCAGCGCCGCCACACCTCGTTCGCCTCGGTCACCGTGTTTCCGGCCGTGGACGAGACCATCGAGGTGAACATCGACGACAAGGATCTGCGCGTCGACACCTTCCGCTCCTCGGGCGCCGGCGGCCAGCACGTGAACAAGACGGAATCGGCGGTGCGCATCACGCACCTGCCCACCGGGATCGCCGTGTCGTCGCAGGCCGAGCGCAGCCAGCACCGCAATCGCGAGCTGGCCATGCGCATCCTGAAGGCGCGGCTCTACGCCCACCTCCAGGAGATCGAGAAGGCACGGCTCGCCGGCATCACCGGGCCCAAGAAGGACATCGATTTCGGAAGCCAGATCCGCTCCTACGTCCTGCACCCGTATACGATGGTGAAGGATCACCGCACGGGGGCCGAGACCTCGGACACGACGCGCGTGCTGGACGGCGACGTCGATCTCTTCATCGA
>DATFWU010000227.1:0-2092 GCA_035259005.1 Candidatus Eiseniibacteriota bacterium | reverse complement strand
GCGGCGGGCGCGCGCGCCGTGATCATGCCCTACATCATCCAGATCCACGAGGCGTACGCCGCCGCCGATCTCGTCGTCTGTCGCGCCGGGGCCATGACCCTGGCCGAGATCGCCGCCGTCGGCGTGCCCTCGATCCTGATTCCGTTTCCCTACTCGGCCTACGACCACCAGGTGAAGAACGCCGAGAGCCTGGCCGAGCGCGGGGCGGCGGTGCTCATCCAGGACGAGGATCTGACCGGCGAGCGGCTGGCGCAGGAAGTGCTGCGGCTCTTGCGCGACCGCGAGCAGCTCGTGCGCACCTCGGCGCACGCGCGCACTTTCGCGCGCCCCGACGCGGCCGAGCGCATCGCGCGAAGCCTCATCACCTGGGCCGAGGAGCCCGCGCGCGCGGCGCGCCAGCGCGCGGCGGAGAGCTGACGTGTACGGGCGCCTGCGGCGGGTCCACTTCATCGGCATCGGCGGCGTGGGCATGAGCGGCCTGGCCGAGGTGTTGCTCAACCTGGGCTACGTCGTATCCGGCTCCGACAGCAAGCCCTCGGAAACCACGGACCGCCTGCGCAAGATGGGCGGGCGCATCTTCATCGGCCACGACGCGCGCCAGGTGGAGGGCGCGCAGACGGTCGTCTACTCGTCGGCCATCGCGGACGAGAATCCGGAGCTGATCGCGGCCCGGGCCCTCGGCCTCCCCGTCATTCCGCGCGCCGAGCTTCTGGCCGAGCTCATGCGCATGAAGTTCGGCGTGGCGGTGGCCGGCGCCCATGGCAAGACGACGACCACCACGCTCATCGGCTCGGTCTTGGGACGCGGTGGCCTCGATCCCACGGTCGTGGTAGGCGGCCGCGTGCACGCCTTTGGGTCGCACGCGCGGCTCGGCCAGGGTCAGTTTCTGGTGGCCGAGGCCGACGAGTCGGACGGCTCGTTCCTGCGCTTGACGCCGGCCATCGCGGTGATCACGAACCTGGATCTCGAGCACGTGGATCACTACGGCGGCATGGGCCAGATCCGCCAGGCTTTCGCCGCTTTCGCGAGCCGCGTGCCGTTCTACGGCCTCATCGTGGTCTGCGCCGAGGACCCGGAGGCGCTGGCCGCGCTCTCGTCCTTGCCCACGAAACGCATGATGACCTATGGCCTCGAGGCCGGCGAGGTGCGGGCGCGCGACGTGCAGATCTCGCCCGCGGGCTCGCGCTTCCAGGTGACCTACGGCGAACGCCGCGTGGGCGACGTCGAGACCCGGCTCGTCGGCCGCCACAACGTGTTGAACGCGCTCGCCGCGGTGTGCGTGGGGCTCGAGCTCGAGATTCCCTTCCCGCTCGTGCGCCAGGGGCTGGCCGAGTTCGCGGGCGTGGGGCGCCGCTTCGAGATGAAGGGCGAGGCCGATGGCGTGCTCGTGGTCGACGACTACGGCCACCATCCCACCGAGATCGCGGCCACCTTGAGCGCTGCCCGAGTGCACGAGCGTCGCCTGGTCGTGGTCTTCCAGCCCCACCGCTATTCGCGAACCCACGCTCTCGCCGAGCGCTTCGGCGAGAGCTTCGCCGACGCCGACGTGGTGCTGGTCACCGACGTCTACGCCGCCGGCGAAAAGCCGATCCCGGGCGCGGGCCCCGAGCGCATCGTCGAGTCGGCGCGCGCGCACGGACATCAGGGGGTGGAGTACGTGGGCGATCTCGCCGCCGCCGAGGCGCGCGTGGCGGCGCTCGTCCAGCCCGGCGATCTCTTGCTCACGCTGGGCGCGGGCGACGTGTGGAAAGTGGGCGAGCACTTCGTGGCCGAGCGCGCGCGCACGGGAGAGCGGTCGTGAAGCCCAAGGGCAAAGCAGCCACGACGCGCCGTACGCGCGAGATCTTGCGCGGTGGCTCCCTGTACCGCGGCACCGCCACGCTCGGCGCCGGCCTCGAGGGCCCCCGGCGCGAGACGCCCAAGCCGCCCCCGAGCAAGCGCGGCCAGGCCCTCGTGCCGGTGGCCATCGCGCTGGCCCTGGCGTTGCTTGCCGGCGGCGCCTGGTTCGCGCGTCACGCCATCGCGCACGGCTTCTCGTCGCTCGAGCTGGGACGCGCGCGCGTCACCGTGTCGGGCAACGAGTATCTCTCGC
>DATFWU010000226.1:0-2486 GCA_035259005.1 Candidatus Eiseniibacteriota bacterium | reverse complement strand
CGCCTTGGCGTCTTCCGTCTTCACGGCCACGATCTCGTCCACGAGGCTCGGCTCCCAAAGCGGCGGCGTGTAGCCGATGCCGGCGCCTTCGATCTTGTGAGGACCGGGGCTGCCCCCCGAGAGCACCGCCGATTCGGCGGGCTCGACGGCGACGATGCGGACGCCGGGATGGCGCCGCTTGAGCACCGTCGCCACCCCACGCAAGGACGCGGCCGTGCCCACGCTGTGCACGAAAGCGTCCACTCGGCCCTCCGTCTGTGCCCAGATCTCCTCGCCGAGCGCCTCGTAGCCGGCGATCGAGTCCCGGTTCTCGAGCTGATCGGTCCAGTAGGTGCCGGGCTCCTGGCTCAGCTCGCGCGCCTTCTCGATCATGTCGAGGATGAGCTTCTTGGTGGTGAGGCCACCCTCGCTCGGCACGAGGGTCAGCTCGGCACCCAGCGCCCGCATCTGGTCCAGCTTCTCGCGGCTGAAAGCATCCGAGCTGACAATGCGGATGCGATAGCCCTTGGCGGCGCAGACGAGGGCGAGCGAGGCCCCCGTGCTGCCGCCCGTGTACTCGACCACCGTGCCGCCGGGACCGAGCTGCCCGCGCTCCTCGGCGCGCGCGATCACGGCCTGCGCCATACGGTCCTTCATGCTGCCCGTGGGATTCTCCCACTCGAGCTTGGCAAAGAGAGCCGCGCCGTTTGCGGGCGCGATCCGGCGCAGCGCCACCAGCGACGTGCTGCCGATGGCGTCGAGCAGCGTCATGGCGCTCCGACGCGTACGAGAGCGAGCGAATGGCCACTCGACGCGAGCGCCCGGTTGGCCGCCGCGATCACCGTCCTGGGCGCCGCGTGCACGCCATCGCAGGCGAACGACGCCGCGGGGGGCGCGAGCGAAACCCGCACCGTGCCCGGGTCCACGCCGCGCACGGCGGCGAGGCGACGCTGCACCGCGTGGGCGAGAGTGGAGTCGCCCGGGGAAACCGCGCCGCGGATCGCGGCGAACACGACCGTATGGCCGCGCTCCTTGGCTTGCGAGACCACGCGCCAATCGTAGGTCGCCGCGATCTTGTCCTCGAGGCAGGCGTTGCACGCGCTCGCGCAGACGGGCCAGAGGAGCGTAAGGACGAGCAGGAGCGCGCGCTTCATGGCGTGGGCCTCGCGCTCGTCGTGTCGGTGCCGGCGGGCGGCGGGTTCTTCCCAGCCCAGCGGAAGTACTTGAGCAGGCGACCGATGTCGGCGTCGGTGAGGTTCTGGTTCGGCATGGGCAACTTGAAGCGCTCGAGCAAGGCTTTGGCGGTGTCGTCGTGCGCCAGCATGGTCTCCGGAGAGTGCAGCCAGCTGGTGATCCATTTCTCGTTTCGACGCTCGGTCACGCCCAGAAGATCCGGGCCGACCTTGGGGCCTGCGCCGATCGAGTGGCAGGCCAGGCAGCGGGTGTCGAACATCATCTTGCCTTGCAGTGCTTCGGGATCGGTCGGGCTCGCCGTCGCCGGGATGTTGTGATGCTCGAGCGGCTCCGACGGAAGCTCGGGCGTGCCGCCCGTCGCGTCGATGACCCCGATGGCGCCTTGCGAAGCGTTGGCGAAGTGGTGATCGACCATGACGTACTTGCCGCTTTCGGGAATCTTGAACTCCACGATGGCCGACCCGCTCGAAGGCAAGAGCACCGTCTGCATGCCGCGGAACTGGTTGTCCGGATTGCCGTCGATCCATACCCGGTCGAGGATCGTGCCCACGACGTGGAAGCTCGAAGTGTTGCTCGGCCCGACGTTGAGCACGTAGAGGCGCACGCGCTCCCCCGGCTTGGCGGGTAAAGGATGGTCCACCATGCCGTTGTACACGCCGTTGAACACGGTGTAGGTCGACGCCTTGGTTCGCACCTTGTCGGTGTCGAGGACGTACAGCGGCTTGCCGTCCACCGTTCTCTTGAGCGGATCGAGGCGAGGATAGAACTCACTCTGCACGATCGCATACTCGCGATCGACGTGCGTGGGATACCCGTCGCGCGGCTCGGCGATCAGCATGCCGTACATGCCCGAAGCGATGTGCTCGAGGATCATCGGCGTGCCGCAGTGATACATGAAGACACCGGGATAGTTGAGCTGGAACTCGAACGAGATGGTCTGTCCGGGAGCGATCGAGCGATACTTGTCCTGCGGCGAGACCATGGCGGCGTGAAAATCCATCGAGTGCATCATGGGCATCATGATGGAGGGGGCGCCCGGCATCGTCTCGTCGCTGCGGTTGGTCATGCTGAAGCGAATGCGGTCCCCGACGCGCGCGTGGATCAGCGGGCCCGGGACCTGCCCGCCGAACGTCCAGGCGTTGTAGTTCACACCCGGCGCGATCTCGATGACATGGTCCACGACGTCGAGCTGGATGGTCTTCACCGGCTCGCTCGTGAGCTTGCCGATGACGGGTACGGTCGAGAGCGCGCCGCCCACCGAGAAAGGTCCGGTGTGGCGCGTGTTCGACACCTCGGCGGGCTTGGGCTTCAGG
>DATFWU010000225.1:0-9458 GCA_035259005.1 Candidatus Eiseniibacteriota bacterium | reverse complement strand
CGGACGGACAGGTGCAAGAAGGCTCCTCGGGCAGGGCGCGGGGACACGGAAAGCCGTCGAAAAACCAGGACTATGGTACCAGATGTCACGCGTGCCCCGCCAATCCGGAAGGCCCGAAGGGAGGCCAGGTTGCGGCTTCGCAGCGCCGCTTGCTGTCGTAGGATGGCGGGACCTTTTTCCAGGACCGGGAGGAGCTCTTGGCAGAGCGGCCAATGAAGGGTCGAACGGGCGGACCGGCATGGCTCTGGGGGGCCATCGCGGCCGGGCTCGTCCTCCGCCTGTTCTGGATGTGGCTCGCGAGCCCGGTCCCGGTTTCCGACTACGGCAAATTCCGCGAGCTGGCCGAGGACCTCTTTCGCCACGGCCAGTTTGGATGGCCCGAGCCCACCGCTTATCGCTTTCCCGCCTATCCCGCGTTACTTGCTGCCGTCATGCACGTGAGCAGCGGCGCCGGCTGGCTTCGCTTGGTCGACGTGCTCCTGTCCGCCGCGCTCGTCCCGGCGGCCTACGCGCTCGCCACGCGCCTCGCCAACGGCGACCGTCGCTATGGACTCGTGGCCGCGTGGATCACGGCCCTCAACCCGGCCTTCGTCTTCTGGGCTCCCATTCTGGCTTCGGAGCATCCGTTCGCACTTCTCGTCTTCGTGGGCCTGGCGTTGGTCGCGCGCCCGGGAGGCGGAGGCCCGTGGGCTCTCGCCGTCTCCGGAGTCTGTCTTGGTCTCGCGAGCCTGACGCGTGGCGAAGGACTCTTCCAGGTGCCGACGTTCCTGCTCGCCACGTGGCTCGTCGCGCCGCGAGCGAATGGGTCACGGCGGATTCGCGACGGCGCCGTGCTTCTCCTCCCGGTGATTCTCATCGTGGGCGCCTGGACGCTGCGCAACCGCCTCGAGATCGGGCCCGGCTCGGGCGTTTCCACGTCGGGCGGAGTGAACTTCTACATGGGCCACGGCCAGAAGGAGTATGGCTATCAGCCCGACACCGGCACGCCTTTCGAGGGCATGTCGGAGACCGCCGCCCAGACCAAGGCCTACCGGATCTCGTTCGACGAGCTGCGCCGCAATCCCCTGCGCTTCCCGCGTGACGTGGTCATCGGCACTTGGGAGCAGTACCGGCCCGGCGCTTACGCGGTATCGTGGAGCGCGCGCCTGCCGCGCGGCCCCGACGGCATCTATCCGGAGAAGAAGATCCCGGGCCGGCGCTTGTTTTCGTGGATCCAGGTGCTGGGCTACGTCGCGCTCTGCCTGTTCGCGGCGCTTGCGCTGCTCCTGGTTCGACGCCTGCCGCTTGGCCTGTGGCTCGTGCCCGTCTCGCTCGCCTTCTGGAACTGGGTCTGCTATGCGGTCGTGTTCAACGCCAGCTCGCGCTACCGCTATCTCGGCGAGGCGGCGTTCGGCCTGCTCGCCGCGGCCACGCTGGTGGCGGCGTGGAATGCGCGGGCCGCTCGCCCCCGGACCCCTTGAAGTCCGTTAGACGCCACTCACTCTAGGGCCCGACGTAGTAGAGCGAGTAGTCCACCGAATCGAAGCGCAGCCGCCAGCCGGACGGCGGCGACTGAACGTAAGCGGGCAGCGGCAGGACGTCGGGAATCCCCGGATGGCCGGACTCGAGCCGGCGAATCGGCCCCTTGTCCAAGACCACGTAGGAACGTGGGGCGAGCGCCGACGTCGACTCGGGAAGCTCGCGGAACTCGATGGCGCGCGGATCGCTGGGCGTGACCGACTCCCAGCGGTTCCAGTAGCGGCGGAAGTTCGAGCGGTAGTCGAGGAAGAAATTGAGGCCGGTCGCCGACCACAGCGAGGTCATGTACACCGGACGGGCGTCGCTCCCCACGATCGCCGCCATGTCGCGGAGCGGCGCCGCCTCGGCGCGGCGCCAGCGCACGCCAGGGCTCACCAGGAAGAGCGAGCTCGCGATCAGGAAGACGAGCACCGCGCTCCCCCACCCGAGCTGCCATCGCGCCGAGGCCAGATAGAAGCCGAGAGCCAGAAGAACGCTCCCGGCAAAGATCGGCACGGTCGCGAAGCGCGCGTCATGCGCGTGGGCGCGTCCCCAGCCGCCCAGGTTCGCTCCCCACGCCTCGACCGACGAGGTGAGCGTGTGATGGAGCCCGAGAACGACGGCTCCGCCCAAAGCGAGCACGAAGCCGAGAGCGACGACCGCGGGCACCCACCGGCGCTTGGCGGCGAGGTGCGGCGCCACCAAGCGCGCGCTGAGAAGGGCTGCCGGCAGGTCCAGCACGTTGATGTAAGGCGGATAGGCGAGCAGCCGGACGAACGTCCGCAGCACCAGATCCATCGCCACGTACAAGCCGAAGAACCAGGTCAGCGGAAACGCGTCGTTCTTCTGGCGCCGCCACAGGACAACGAACGCGGCGACCCAGGCGATCCAGAAGAGAAAGCCGAAGTAGTCGGGCGCGCTGAGCATGGACTGCAAGAACCAGGGGCGCAGGCCCTGGAAGTGCCCGATCTCGATCGAGCCGGGCTCGGCTGCGCCCGCGCTCCCGGGACCGAAGTGCTCCCACAGCCGGTGGATGCGCAGAAACGGCACGCCGCTGACCGCGAAGTAGTAGCTCTCGCCCAAGGCCACCAGCGCGACGAATCCCGCGCCGAGCCACCACAAACGACGTGGCGGCCGGCGACGCCGCACCACCAGGTACGCGGCCATGACGAGAAACACGATGGGCGCGTGCTCGCGCGTGTAGGAGGCGAGCCCGAGGAGGAATCCGCTCGCGAACAAGAGCAGGCTCGGATGGCGCGCCGGCGGATCGTCGGCGAGCCCGAGATAGAAGAGCCCCAGGCTCGCGCCCCAGTAGAACGGCGTCACCGCGTCGACCAAGAGCGGGCTCCACAGGAAGATCTCGAGCGGCAGGACGGCCAGGATGGCGGCCGCGATCAACCCGGTCTTCCTGTCGTACGCGCGCGCGCCCAGGACGTAGGCGAGCCCAATGCAGGCGAGCGAGCACAAGAGGCCAACGAGGCTATAGGCGAAGCGCGCGAAGCCCAGCGCGCGCACCGCCATCCCCATCGGAAACAGGAAACCGATGCGATTGGCCGCGTAGTACTCCTTCTGGATGTCGAACGTGCCGTTGGCGACCTGGTAGGCGAACTGGGCGTTGCCGAAGCAGTCGGTGGTGTAGGGCCCGATGTAGGCGAAGAGGCGAAGCCCGAGCGCGGCGACGACGATGACCAGAAGGAGAAAGAGGGCGCGCCCGCGCGACATGCCGGGCAGAGTGCGGTGCGCGGTATCGACTGTCAACTAAGAGGCGGCGGCGAGCCGCGAGATCTCGAGGCGGCGCCCGGCGAGGAGCGGGCTCGCCGGCGAGGCCGGACGCCCGGTGGCGAGCAGGCGCTCGTAAGACGCCTCGACCTCGCGAGCCAGCGCCTCGAAGACGCGGAAGCGCTCGATGTAGGCGCGCCCCTTCTCGCCCGCGGCCGAGGCCGCCGCCGGATCGCGCAGGTAGGCCACGAGAGCGCGCGCGAAGGCGCGCGGCAGGTTGTCCACGCATACGCCGCCCCCGCTCCCCCCCAGCATCTTCTCGGCGTCCTCGACGTGCGAGGCCACGACCGGAAGCCCGCACGCCATGTATTCCACGACCTTGAGCGGCGAGCACGTGCGGTAGATCCCGTAGGGATCGGTGAGCGGCACGGCGTACACGCCGACGCGGGCCTGGGCGATGGTCGCCGGCACGTCGGCGTGCGGCACGTAGCCCGTGAACACGACGCGCGCACGCGCCGGATGATCGGCGAGCAGGCGCTCGACGCCGGGATTGGCGCGGCCCACGAGCAGGAGCCAGGCATCCGGCACTTCCTCGAGCACGGCCGCGAAGACATCGAACAGGAAGGACGGCTGGCGCACGGCGTCGAGATTGCCGAGATAGGTGACCACAGGCTGGCCCAAGAGCCCGGCCGCGCGCGGGTGCGGCGTGCCCCGGCGCGCGCGCTCGAGGCTATCTCTCGCCACGCCCACCGGAAACGGCACGAGCCGCCAGGGATCGACGCCATGGCGATCGCGCGCGATCTCGGCCAGGCCGTCCGAGATCGGCAGCACCAGATCCGCGCCTCGCAGGATGCGCCCGCGCATCCCGATCACCCAGCGCAGGTGGAGTGCGCGCAGCAGATTCCGGCTCCCCTCCTGCCCCATCTCGAAGAGCGCCGCCTCGTAGTGCGGAAAGTCCCACTGGAAAGCGAAAGGCACACGCTCTCCGCGCGCGAGCGGCAGCGCGATCGTGCCCTCGGTGACGAGCTCGCGCACCTGGAAGAGATCGGGATGCTCGCTCAAGAGCCTTCGCATCCAGGCGATCTTCGCGAACAGGCGCACGAGCTTGTTCCAGCGATTGACCAGGGCGCCCCAGGGCCACGCAAGATCGACGTCCTTCGGGCGCTGGATCTCGATGGTGCGCACGCCGCCTTCCTCGCGCACCAGCGTCTGGTGACGCTCGCCTTCGGTCGAGATCACCCAGGTCACGTGATGGCCGAGCCGCGGAAACGCCCCCAGGTAGACGCCGGGCGCGGTGGGATAAGGATCGGTGTGCCAGATGACGAGCCTCACGGCTCTCCGTCCTCGATCCACGCACCTCTTCCCATCCACTTGGCGGGCAGCCGGCCGCCGCGCCGGGCCGCCTTGAGCCAGGCACGGGCGATGGCGCCGAGCTGGCGCAGCTCGTCGCGGCTCACGGCGCGCACCAGGAAGAGGGCCACGAGATAGAAGAGCCCGAGCAGCGGAAACGCGGCCACGAGCGGCAGGCGGCGCAGCGGGAACATCGCCGCCCCGGCGAGCGCGGCCGCGAGGGCCGGCCGCCACAGCTCGCGCGTGAAGCGCGTGGCACCGATCTCCTTGCGCACGAGACCCGCGTTGAGCCAGGCCACCACGATCTCGCTCACCACGCTCGCGCCCGCCGCTCCCAGGATGCCGTAGCGCGGGATCCACATGAGATTGAGTCCGACGTTCACGCCGAGCGAGATGCCGGTGGAGAGGAGGAGACGGTTCTGCTTGCCGCTCGCGATGAGCGCGCGCCCGCAGGCGATCGAGATCGTCTGCGGCAGGAGGATCCAGCCCAGGATGGGCAGCACCGAGCCCGAGTGATGGAACGAGGGGCCGAGGAGAGCGGGCGCCAGTCGCGAGAGCAAGACGAAGCAAAGGATGAAGTAGAGGCCGATTCCCACCTGGTAGCGCACCACCCGGCTCAGGAGCGTGCTCAGTCGCCCGGGCTCCGAGCGCGCGAGCGATGCGAACACGGGATAGATCGAGACCATGAGGCTGTCGCGCAATACCGAGAAGAGAAGCAGGAACTTGGCTCCCGCCTTGTAGAGGCCGACTTCGGCGTCGCCCTTGTACTCGCCGAGCATGACGGCGTCGATCTGCTGATAGACGAGAACGAAGCTGGCCGCGAGCGCGAGCGGCAGGGACTCGCGCAGCAGGAAGCGCACGGTGGCGAAGCCCGGGAACGACCAGCGCACGTGGAACGAGCGCCGCAGCACGAGCGCCGAGAAGATCCACTGGGCCACGGCGCCGAGGGCCAGCGAGGCCAGGATCCAGTGCAGGCTCCGGTGCGTGAGCACGCAGGCCAGACCGGTGCTCAAGAAGACGAGCTGGGCCGCCAGGTGGGCGAGCGCCACATAGCGCATCTCCTGGAAGCCCTGGAACACGGCGCCGCAGGTCTCGGAGAAGGAGTTCAAGAGCAGGATGGCGCCGAAGATGCGGATCGCCCACAGGAGATCGCCCGAGTAGCCGCGCGACATCGCCACGCCGAGGATCAATCCGTAGGCCACGAGCCCCGTGATCGCCTTGCACACCAGGATGCCCGAGAAGTATTCCGAGGCGCGCGAGCGATGCTTGGCCACCTCGCGCGTCAGGATCATGTCGAGGCCGAGGTTGACCACGATGCTGAACAGGTAGACGAAGGCCTCGGAGCGCTGGTAGGTGCCGTAGTGGCCGGGGCCCAGGTAGCGCGCGAGCACGATCATCATGCCCATGCCGAGGCCACGCACGAGCACGTTGGTCACCGCGAGCAATCCCGCGTTGTGCGCCACCTTGAACGCGAGCGTCGACGCTTCGCGCGCGGGTGCCGGCGGACCGCTCTCGGTCTCGAGCTCTTGGTCGGGTGCCAGGCTCACGCCGCACTCCTCGGTTGAATCGCAGGCTTCGAATCGGTAGAACTTGGGTTGTTGTGAGTCCCGACTTCCGCTTCCACGTCATGCATCTGGCCGAGGACTTCCTCCCGGCCGATCAGCTTTCGGGCGGCGTGCGGGTCGCGGTCTTCCACGAAGTTGTCGAGCTGGCCCGGCGCGGCCGCGTCACCGTGCTCGCACCGCGCATCATCTTGCCGCCGCTCCGCCGCTACGCCGAAGCCCGCGCCTTCGCGCGCGCCAACGCCGCGCGCGCCACCCGGGAGTCCGATCCGCCGGGGGTGCGCGTCTTGCGTCCTCCCTATCTCCACGTGCCCAAGCTGTGGCCGCTCACCGAGCCCCTGCAGCTCTTGCTTCTCGGCTTGTGGGCGATCCTCGTGCACGGCCGCGACGTGAGCGTGCTGCACGGGCATCGCATCTATCCCATGGGCATGGGTGCCGTGCTCACGGGTCTCGTGACCCGCCGCCGCTCGGTGGTCACGAGCCACGGCACGGGACTCCACACCGTGGCCCGCCGGGGTCCTTTCCGCGTGCGCTGGTGGACGCGCTTCACGATCACGCACGTCACGCGGCTCATCGTCGTTTCGCGCGATCTGTCGCGCATCGCGGGTGAGCTGGGCGTGCGCGAGACAAGACGACGCTACATCCCGAACGGCGTCGATCTCGAGCGCTTCCATCCCGGCGACCCGGCCGCGTTGCGCGCGCGCTTCGGCTTGCCGGAGAAGGCCTGCGTGTACGTGTGCGTCGGCTACTTCCTCCCCGTGAAGGGCCATGCCGTGCTGGTCAAGGCGTTCGCGCGCTTGCTCGAGAAGCGCCCCGACGCCGTGCTCGTGCTCGCGGGCGACGGGCCGCTGCTCGAAGAGGTGCGCGCGCAAGTGGGCGCGGCCGGCATCGCCGAGCGCGTGCGCTTCCTCGGCGCCGTCGATCACGTGTCCGCCGGCGAGTGGCTCCGGGCTTCCGACGTGCTCGTGCTGCCGAGCTTCAACGAGGGCACCCCACTGGTCACGCTCGAAGCCCTGGCCTGCGGCAAGCCGGTGGTCGCCACCGCGGTGGGCGGCACCCGCGAGGTGGTGAGCGACGAGCGCTTCGGACTCCTGGTGCCCCCGGGCGACGACGAGGCTCTGGCCCACGCCATGGACGAAGCCCGGCGCCGCGCCTGGGACGTGGCCACGTTGCGCGCGCGGGCCGCCGACTACTCGTGGCCGTGCATCGTGGACCAGATCTGCGACCTCTACGCCGAGATCAGCGAGGCCGAGCTCGCGGCGCGCTTCCGCGCGAAGACCGTCCTCTCTTCCTAGCCCGCGGGGATTCATCGCAACCCCCGCTCGCCGAACAGCGCGCGCACCGCTTCCCCCGCCACGGCGTCCCACGAGAAGCGCTCCGAGCGCGCGCGGGCCGCAGAGCCCCAAGCCGCGAGGCGGCCGGGATCGGCGAGAGCGGAGAGCAGCGCGCGGGCCAGGGTCACGGGCTCGTTGTCGGCCACGAGCTGCGCTTGCTCTCCTCCCAGCACCCAGCGCACCGAGCCCAGGTCGGTGGCCAGGATCGGCATGCCGAACGACATGGCCTCGGGCAGCTTCATGGGCACGACCAGCTCGGTGAGCGGCGTGCGCGGTCGCGGCAGGACGAAGAGATCGTGCTCGAGGTAGAACGACGCCACCTGGTCGTGCGGCACGCGCCCCGGGAAGCGCACCGAGGCCGGAGCGCCGGGCACCGCCTCGGGGCCCACGACCGAGAGGCTGACCTCTGGCCGCTCGCGCGCCACGATCTCCATGGCGGCCAGGAGCGAGGCGAGCCCCTGATAGTCGGCGGCGCCGCCCACGTAGAGCAGGCGCGTGGCCTGCGCTCGCGGCATCCACGCCGCGGTCCGGCTCTCGGCGCCGACCGGGATCACCAGCACCCGCTCGGCCGGCACGCCCTTCGCGACCAGGTAGTCGCGCATGGGCTCGCTCAGCGTGCGCACACGGTCGAAAGCGCCCCAGAGCTTCTCTTCCACGAGACCGCGCGCCCGGCCCGCGAGCGTTCCCGCCTCGAGCGTCTCGAAGCTCGAGGCGTCGTAGAGCGCGCGCAAGCCGAGCTTCGGCGCGCGCGTGCGCAGAAACGGCAGCAGCAAGAGCGCGGTCGAGTAGCCGCGCACCCAGAGCACCGAGCCGGGAGCGGCGTGACGCTCGATCCAGGCCACGGCCTCGCGCACGTAGCGCTGCTTGCGCGCCAGCTTGTGGCGCGGCGCCTTTTCGCGCGGCAGCGCGGTCAGCCAGGGGGCGCCCGCGCCCTCGCTCCACGCCAGGGCGCGCGCCGGCATGCGCCGCTCGAAGGCGCGGGCGAGCGAGGTGACGTGGATCTGATAGCCGGAGCGCGGCGGCATCTCGAGCGTGTCGCAGAGGAAGACCACGGCGGTCTCCTTGCTGTCCGCGCGTGGCGAGAGGGCCGTGCTCACGCGTCCCTCCCCGGCCCCAGCCAGCGGTCCACGACGCTCACGATGCGCTCGGCGCAATGTCCGTCCCACAAGGGCGGCACGGTGCCGCGCTTGGCGTGGCCGTTTCGGGCACGCGCAATCTCGGCGCGGGCCCGCGCCAGGTCGTCGCCCACGAGCACATTGGTGCCGAGCTCCACGGTCGAGGGTCGCTCGGTGGAGCGGCGGCGCGTGATGCAGGGCACACCGAGGAACGTCGTCTCCTCCTGGATGCCGCCCGAATCCGTGAGCACGAACGCCGCGTCCTTCACGAGCGACAGGAACTCCGTGTAAGGCTGCGGCTCGAGCGCGCGCAGACCGGGCGCCGAGGCAAGGGTTTCCCACAAGCCAAAACCCTCGAGGCTCGCCCGCGTGCGCGGGTGCACCGGGAAGACCACCGGCAGCTCGGCCGCCGTGTCGGCGAGGAGTGCGACCAAGGGCTCGAGATCGGCACGCGTGTCGACGTTGGAGGGCCGGTGCAGCGTGACCACCGCGTATCCCTTGCGCGCGAGACCCAGCTTCTCGGCGGCGCGTGCCTCGTCGATGCGCGGCAGAAGCCGGGTCAGGGTGTCGATCATCGTGTTGCCGGTGAAGTGCACGCGCTCGTCGGGAATGCCCTCGCGCTTCAGGTTCTCCATCCCACTCCGCTCGGTGACGAAGAGAAGATCGGACACGCGGTCGGTGACCAGACGGTTGATCTCCTCGGGCATGGTGCGGTCGAAGCTCCGAAGCCCAGCCTCGACGTGCCCGACGGGAATGCCGCGCTGCGCGGCGACCAGAGAGCAGGCCACGGTCGAGTTCACGTCCCCCACCACGAGCACGAGATCGGGTGCGAGAGCGCCGAGAGCGCGCTCGAAAGCCTCCATGATGCGCGCCGTGGGATG
>DATFWU010000224.1:0-2949 GCA_035259005.1 Candidatus Eiseniibacteriota bacterium | reverse complement strand
GGCGGTGAAGTGGCCGACGTCGGTGCCGAACCTTCCGCCGGCGCGAAGCGCGAGCGCCGACCAGCCCACCTCCACGCCCGCATGCTCGGTCCAGTCCTCGTCGGCCGCCTTGCGCACGTCGGTGGCGACCGCCCAGCGTGCGGAGCTTCCGGGATGGGACGTGTAGGCGAATCCGCCCTGCACGGTCACGGGCAACGACACCGGCGCCCCCTCGGCGCCGTCGACATCGAAATGCGAGTTGCCGCCGAGCTGGCGCACCGACGCCCCGACGTGGAGTCCGGGCAGCGAAACCGGGCTCCAATCGCCGCCCGCCGAAACCGCCCACGTGCTGGCAGTGGAATTGGCGATGCGCTCCTTCACGTAGCCGACCGTGCCGCCGACGCGCACGTCGGACGAGACGAGGCGCGCGTAGCCGAGCTGGAGCGCCAGGTCGACGAGGCCGAAGTCGCCGAGCAGGTTGCCGACCTCGTCGCGCTGCTCGACATCGCCGGAATAGAAGGTCTGGAACTGGATCGCGAGTGCCTCGCGTCCGCGCGCCAGGTTCAAGACGCCGGCGTCCTGATGAAAGACCGAGAAGGCCTCGTGGTGCGTGACCGCCGCCTCGCTCGCGATCTTCCATTGCGCCGGAGAAGTCGCGTCGCCACCCGGGGCGGCGAGCCCGGCCGGATTGAGGAAGAAGGCGTCGGCGCCGTTCAAGAGCGCCACACCCGACTCCCCCATGCCCACCGAGCGCGCGCTCACCGGAACGCGCAAGAACGCAAAGCCGCTCTCGGCGGCAAAGGCCGGGAGCGGCGCCAGGATCAGAAGGACGAGGAAAGCGTGGCGAAAGGCGGACAGGCGCACGGACAAAGTTTACGGGGCCTTTCGTTCCGCGGTCAACGCGAGAGCGGCTCCGCGGGTGTGAGCCCCTGGCGCGCCGGAAACTTGCTCCAAAAACAGCAGGGCGCCGATCGCAGCGGCAGCATCAAGCCTGGACATCCCCCAGTGTTGGCACGAGCCGCGCCGGATCGGCGCCCCATTTTTTTGTTGGCTTCCCGGATCATCGTCCGGGTCCACTTCAGGATCCCGCGGCCACCTGGCTGGCCCGTTGCGAAGGCTCGGACCGGGACTCTATCGGGCCAGTCCCAGGTGACTCGCGGGTTCCCAAACCCTCCCTCAGGAGATCACCAACGAAACAACTCGCGTCCCTGCGAGCGAAGATCCCGGGCTGGTCGGGTGCGTCGACCGGTGCAATCGTCTAGTGCGACCGGGGTGATCAACCCTTGACCGAGGCCAACATCAATCCCGGCCAGCCCAGCAAGTCCTTGGGATCACTTGTTCCTTCTTCGTCGTGCAACGAGACCTGGTTCTGCTTCTGCTTCTCTCTCTGGAGGTCCCCCCTCCCGCGCGTGACAATGAGCATCCATCGTGCCAGGGAAATGCAAAGCGCACGAATTTCCGCGCGCGCAGAGATAAGTGACGCAAGCATGAGAAGTTATCTTTCGCGCTCGAGGGTGGTCAGCGACATCGAACGCGGGGTCGATCGATCGCACCACCCCTCGAAGCGAAAAAAGCTTTAGATACCGGAGAGCATGCGAAGAGCTAAGTGACGGCGGGCGCGCAGGCTGCGGACTGTTAAACCGTTTACATGCGAGAGCAGTGAATCTTCGATCACTCGAAGATCGCTTACCAATGAAGAAGGCCGCCGGTGTTTTTCACCGGCGGCCTTCGAGCCTCGCCTCTCTGCCCTTCTAGATGCCGAGGCGCTTGGTGCGGCGGTCGATGCCCAGGAGACGAATCTTCGAGAGCAGCGTCGGATAGGAGAGCCCGAGGCTCCGGGCCGCCTGTGACTTGTTCCACTGGTAGGTCTCGAGCGCCTCGCGGATCACCCGGCGCTCCAGGGTCTCGATGTGGGCACGCAGGTCGAATCCGTTGGGCGACTCGGCTTCGGCCTTTCCGGTCTCGCGCAGCTCCGATGGCAGAAGCTCGACCCCCGCCTGGCCGTCGCCGTCCCACAGCACGACCAAGCGCTTGATCGTCTTCTCCAGCTCGCGCACGTTGCCGCGCCACTCGTGCTCCAGAAGGGCACGGCGCGTGGGCGTAGACAAGTCGGGCATCGGCTTGTCCATCTGGCGCGAGAACAGGCGCAGGAAGTGTTCCACGAGCAGGGGGATGTCCTCGCGGCGCTCGCGCAACGGCGGCACCGTGAGCGAGATGTCGTTCAGACGATAGAAGAGATCCTCGAGGAACTTGCCGTTCTTGATGCGCTCCTTGAGATCGCAGTTGGTGGCGCACAGGACGCGCGCGTCCACGCGAACCGTCTTGGTCGATCCCACGGGCCGCACCACGCCCTGGTCGAGCACCTGGAGCAGCTTGGCCTGCACCGGCTCGGAGATCTTCTCCACCTCGTCGAGGAAGATGGTGCCGCCGTCGGCTTCCTGGAAGAGGCCGCGCTTGTCGCGGGTGGCGCCGGTGAACGCGCCCTGCACGTAGCCGAAGAGCTCGCTCTCGAGCAGGTTCTCGGGCAGGGCGGCGCAGTTCACGGCCACGAAGGGACCGTCCTTGCGGTCCGACACCTCGTGAACCGAGTGCGCGAGCAGACCCTTGCCGGTGCCCGTCTCCCCCATGAGGAGAATGGTGGCGGTCGAGTTTCCGACCTTGGCGAGCAGGTTCAGGATCTCGAGCATCTCGCCGTTCTGCGTGATCACGCGCTCCAAGCCCGGCGTCGGCTTGAGCTGCTGCTTGAGGACGATGTTCTCCTCGAGCAGGACCGAGCGCTGCAATTCGACCATGGCCACGGCCGCCGACTGGGCGAGCACGGCGAGCAGGTTCAGGTCGCGCTGCTTGAAGGCGCCGTTCACGTTGTCGTTCAGGCGGTCGACGTAGACCAGTCCGATGGCCTGCGAGGGGAACGAGAGCGGCACCATGACGAGCGAGAACACGCCCGTGAGCGGGCCCGAAAGATCGGCG
>DATFWU010000223.1:0-11549 GCA_035259005.1 Candidatus Eiseniibacteriota bacterium | reverse complement strand
AGCGCCGGAATCAGTACTTCGAGGCGTTTGAGGCCAAGACCCTAAGCCCGAGACTTGCCGGGAACGCCTGGCCGAGATCGACTCCCAGGTGGCCGCGCTAGACGCCGACAGGGCGCGCCTGACCGCGCAACGCGACCGCCTTGACCATCTGACGCCAACACCTGAGCTGATCGCGGCCCTGATGGCCGATTTCGACAAGGTCCTCGCATCCGGCACGACGCCCCAAAAGAAACACCTCCTCCACCGCGTGGTGAAGGAGGTGCGAGTGCACGATCGAACGACTGTCGAAGCTTTCTACGCCGTGCCGAACCTCGATGCGGTTCGTACACAGCCACGAATGGCTCCTCAGGTAGGACTCGAACCTACAACCCTCCGGTTAACAGCCGGATGCTCTGCCATTGAGCTACTGAGGAATAACTTGGGGGCGCCAAGGAGGGCCGGCGCGCTCTAACGCCTTGGTTTTCGGGCGTTTGGGGCCGGGGCTTGAGCGCCAATCGCTTGCCAGTATGCAGTTTGGGCCTGCTCTACGTCAACCCGCCCTAGGGTGACTTGGGAGCCGAGGCCGTGAGCAAGAGCGTCTCCGCCTGCGGGATGGTCACGCCGCCCAGAGATAGCAAGCGCTTGTGGAAGTCGCTGATCGAATAGGCCGCTCCCATGCGCTTTTTCACCTCGTCGCGCAGCTTCAGGATGTGCCACTTGCCCCACGTGTACGAGAGAACGAGCGGGTCAGACGTGTAGCGCTTGGCCTCCACCATCGCCGTCGGCTTGGGCTGATAGCCCTCGCGCACCAGGTAGTCGGCCGCCTGCTCCACCGTCCATCCCTGCGTGTGCATGCGCACGGTGAGCACGAGGCGACACAGGCGCAAGAGCGCGTCGTGCAGCTGATAGAGGCGCAGCTCGGGATCCTTCGAGAAGCCTTCGTCGAGCATCATCTGCTCGCAGTAGTGCGCCCAGCCTTCGCTGTAGGCGTACGAGCCGCTCAGCTTGCGGATGAGATCCGGATTCTGGCGCTGGTAGAGCCCCTGCACGTAGTGTCCCGGATACGCCTCGTGTGACGAGGTCGTGTACACGAGACCGCGACAGAAGCTGTGCAGATACTCGTCTTGCTCGGCCGCGGAAAGCTTGGCATCCGGCGGCGTCACGTAATAGAAGGCTTCCTTCGCCTTATCCTCCAGGGGACCGGGCGAGTCCATCTGCGCGATCACCAGGCTGCGCTCGAAGACCGGCGTGTCGGTCACGTGCAAGTCTTCGCCGCCCGGAAGCGGCACGATCCGATGGTCGACGATGAACTGGCGCAGGCCAGTGAGCTCGGCGCGACACGAGTCGAGAAGGCCGGCGGCACTGGGATGATGCGCTTCCGTGCGCGCCAGCACTTCCTGGAAGGTCGCGGTCGAGTCGATCTGGCGGGCCACCGCCAGCATCTGCCGGTGATTCTCCTCGACGGCGCGCAGCCCCTCCGCGAGCAGTGTCTCCGGCGTCTCGGTGATCCCCTCCTCCATGCGGCAGCGCTTCATGAAGAGATCGCGGCCGAGCGCGAAGTCGCCCTTGGAGCGCGGCAAGAGATCGGTCTGGAGCCAGTGCAAGTAATCTTTGCACACGCCCACACACTCCTCGTTGGCCTTGAGAACGCGGGCCTTGAGCGCGGGATCCTTGCAGTCGGCGGCCGCGGCCGGCACCACCTTGGAGAAGAAGTCGACCGTGCCCTGGGCCTGCTCGATGGCAACGCGCGTGTAGATCTCGGGCGGGTTCTTGAGGTTCGCCTTCCCCTGGTCGATCAGGTCCGGAATCTTGTCCTCGCGATCGGCCACGGCGCGCAGGCGATCGTCGAGGGGCGCGAAGTTGCGCTTGATCAGGCTGTAGATCGCGTTGCTCGCGGTCTGGTGATAGAGATCCGGATAGCGCTCGTAGAGCTTGAGCTCCTCCATGGCCATGAGGCGCTGCTCGGCGTCGCGGCGCAGGAGCTGAAAGTCGACCAGGTCGTCGGGCGTGAGTGCCGTGGTGTCGATGGCCGTGGTCAGCGTGTCCATGAAGGCGCGCAGGGACACGTGCTCGAACTGGAGCCGCAGGTCGGAGTAGTCCTCGAGCTTGCTGTCGCGATCGTGGATGCCGGTGTCGGTCGCCGAGCTGGGCTCGAAGTCGAAGCGCGCGGCGTAGTAGCGATCGGCCAGCGCGTGCAGCTGGGCGCTCTCCTTCGCTGCCCGCTTGGCCGCGTTCGTGCAGCCCGAGAGCGTGACCACGACGAGAGCCGCCACCGCGAGCCATCCGAGATTTCCGCGCATGCCCCTCTCCTTCACGTGATCGCGGCTCCGGGGCCGCGCAACTCTTCCGGCACCTCGTTTCCCGACATCACCCGCGCCAGATCGGCGCTCGTGACCAGGCCGATCGGCTCGCCGTTGTCGGGATCGACCACGATGGCTTCCTTGCCGCGACTCGGCAGGACCGCGGCCACGGCCGCGGCATCGGTCGAATCCCACACGCGCAGGATGTTGCGTCGCGCGACGTCGCCTGCGCGCCGTGAGCCTATGTTGGACCCCAGGCGCTTCAGGTCGGCGAGCGTAATGTATCCCGCACCCGGGCCGTTCACGCCATCCCCCACCCGTACGGCCACGAGCTTGCCGGCCCGCATGCGCTCCACGACCTCGGCCAGCGGGGTCTCGGCCGTCACGCCCCCGATTCGGGGGTCGGCGAACTCGCCCACCCGCCGGCCCGCGAGCAGGGTCTGCGCCTCGACCATGGCGGTCTCGGCGGAGGCGCCGAGCACGATGAAGACACCGATGAGGATGAGGATGGGATTGCGCGTGACGATTGCCGCAAGGACGAAAAGGCCGGCCATCACCTTGCCCACGACCGCGGCCGTCCGCGTGGCCCTGAGGCGGCCCAGCCAGGGAGTGAGTGCGGCCCTTAGGAGGCGGCCGCCGTCCATGGGAAACGCGGGCAGGAGGTTGAACACCGCGAGCATCAGGTTGATCTGGGCGAAGAGGAGCCCGGCCGCCGTCAGGTCGCCGGGATGCCCGGGGAGCGCGAGCGTCGTGACGAGGAAGATGGCCCCGATCGCGAAGCTTGTCAGGGGACCCGCGAATGCCATCCACGCCTCGCGGCCCGGTGTCATGTACCGCAACTCCATTTGCGACACGCCGCCCAAGGCCATGAGAGTGATCGATTGGACACGCACGCCGCTGGCTAGGGCGACCATGCTGTGAGCCAACTCGTGCAGGACGATGCTCACGAAGAGGCCGAGAGCGATCGTGATGCCCCAGAAAGCGTGCGGGAGGAGAAGCGGCCGAGGGGCGATCCCGAACTGTTGGATCAGATACGCATAATCAAAGCTGAAGCCCCTCGCCACCTCAAAGGCCACGTAGGCCAGAAGCAACAGATGGGTGATATGGACCCGGATCGGAATGCCCCGGATCGTGGCGACCTGCCAAGAAAGATTCATCCTCTCTCCGTGTGCCTGAGCGTCCTTGTACTGGAACCTACGGGGATTCGGCGTGGGGCTCAATCGGGGGTCAGGCCGAAGCTGCTAAGACATTGTATATTTGAGCCTTATAGCCGCCCTTGCTAATGTTGACTATTTTGTATGCTTTTAGCTAGGATGCGTCTATAAGAGGAGTGGATTCGAGCCCCACCGCCCGAATCGAACGGACCCCATGAAGATCACCGCCCAAGAAGAATACGGACTGCGCTGCCTGCTCCAGCTGGCGCGTTATCACGGCACCGAGCCCCTGACGGTGAGCGCCATCGCCGAGGAGGAAGGCCTGTCGATTCCCTACGTGGGAAAGCTCATGGGCCACCTGCGCCAGAGCGGCCTCGTCGAGAGCGTGCGCGGGCGAAGCGGCGGCTACGTGCTGACCAGGCCCGCCGAAGCGATCACCCTTGCCGACGCGCTCGAAGCCTTGGGTGGAAACTTCTTCTCTTCCGGATTCTGCGACGAGCACAACGGGAATCACGCGCGCTGCGTGCATCTCGGGGAGTGCTCGATCCGATCGCTGTGGGGCGTTCTGGGAGACATTTTCGATCGCGTGCTGCGGCGCACGACTTTGGCCGATCTGGCGGTCAGCTCGCGCGCTTGCGAGACACTGAAGGTCGGCGCGGACGAGCTGGAAGGATTGCCGGTGCGCTCGCGCGCCATTCCTCTCACCACGAGGAAGCCATCATGAAGAGCGGAAACAAGGCGGTCGAGGAGCTCACCCAGCAGGAATACAAGCACGGGTGGGTGGCCGATCTCGACATGGAGATCGCGCCTCGCGGCTTGAGCGAGGACATCGTCCGTCTCATCTCCAAAAAGAAGACCGAGCCGGAGTGGCTGCTCGAGTGGCGGCTCAAGGCCTATCGCCACTGGCTGACCATGCGCGAGCCGCACTGGGCGAACATCCACTACGGCCCCATCGACTATCAGGCCATCCACTATTACGCCGCCCCCAAGCCCAAGGACCCGGCGCCCAAGAGCCTGGATGAGATCGATCCGGAGCTTCGCTCCATGTTCGAGAAGCTGGGGATTTCCCTGGCCGAGCAGGAGCGGCTGAGCGGCGTGGCGGTCGACGCGGTCGTGGACAGCGTCTCGGTGGCGACCACGTTCAAGACGCGGCTGGCCGAGCTGGGCATCGTATTCTCGTCGTTCTCCGAGGCGGTGCACAGTCACCCCGAGCTGGTGCGGCAGTATCTCGGCACCGTGGTGCCCTATACGGACAACTTCTTCGCAGCCTTGAACTCGGCCGTGTTCTCGGACGGATCGTTCTGCTTCATCCCCAAGGGCGTGCGCTGCCCGATGGAGCTATCGACCTACTTCCGCATCAACGCGCGCGAGACGGGCCAGTTCGAGCGCACGCTGATCGTGGCCGAGGACGGCGCCTACGTGAGCTATCTCGAGGGCTGCACGGCGCCCATGCGCGACGAGAACCAGCTCCACGCCGCGGTGGTCGAGCTGATCGCGCTCGACGACGCCGAGATCAAGTACGCCACCGTGCAGAACTGGTATCCGGGCGACAAGGAAGGCAAAGGCGGCATCTACAACTTCGTCACCAAGCGCGGGCTCGCCAAGGGCACCAACTCGAAGATCTCGTGGACCCAGGTCGAGACCGGATCGGCCATCACCTGGAAGTATCCGAGCTGCATCCTGCTCGGCGACAACTCACAGGGTGAGTTCTACTCGGTCGCGGTGTGCAACAACTACCAGCAGGCCGACACCGGCACCAAGATGACGCACATCGGCAAGAACACGCGAAGCACGATCATCTCCAAGGGCATCTCCGCGGGCCACGGGCAGAACAGCTATCGCGGCCTGGTCAAGATGGAGAAGACGGCGGCGAACGCGCGCAACTACTCGCAGTGCGATTCCTTGTTGATGGGCGATCAGTGCGGCGCGCACACCTTCCCCTATCTGGAGGTGAAGAACACCTCGTCGACGGTGGAGCACGAGGCGACCACCTCGAAGATCGGCGAGGACCAGCTCTTCTATTGCCAGGCACGCGGGCTCAAGCCCGAGGACGCGGTGAACCTGATCGTGAACGGATTCTGCAAGGACGTGTTCTTGAAGCTGCCGATGGAATTCGCGGTGGAAGCCCAGAAGCTCCTGGGCGTGACCTTGGAAGGGACGGTCGGATAAATGCTCTCGATTCGAAACCTGCATGCGAAGGTCGGCGGCAAGGAGATCCTGCGCGGCTTGAACCTCGAGGTGAAGAAGGGCGAGGTGCACGCCATCATGGGTCCCAACGGCTCCGGCAAGAGCACGCTGGCGCACGTGCTCGCCGGTCGCGACAACTACGAGGTGACGGCGGGCGAGGTGTCATACGAAGGCAAGGATTTGCTGGCCATGCGCCCCGAGGACCGCGCCTGCGAGGGCGTGTTCCTGGCCTTCCAGTATCCGGTCGAGATTCCGGGTGTGGCCAATCTCTACTTCTTGAAGGCGGCGTTGAACGCCGTGCGGAAATATCGGGGCGAGAGCGAGCTGGACGCGATCGACTTCCTCAAGATCGCCAAGGACAAGATGAAGCTCGTCGACATGGATCCCAAGCTCATGGAGCGCGCGGTGAACGCAGGCTTCTCGGGCGGCGAGAAGAAGCGGAGCGAGATCTTTCAGATGGCGGTCTTACAGCCCAGGCTCTGTGTTATGGACGAGACCGATTCGGGCCTCGACATCGACGCCTTGCGCGTCGTGGCCGAGGGCGTGAACGCGCTGCGCTCGCCCGAGCGCGCCATGATCCTGATCACGCATTATCAGCGGCTGCTCAACTACGTGAAGCCGGATTTCGTGCATGTCTTGCAGGGTGGGCGCATCGTCGAGTCGGGCGGTCCGGAGCTGGCGTTGAAGCTCGAGGCCGAGGGCTACGCGCAGTGGCCGGAAGGAAACGTGGAGGTGGCGCGGTGAGCGATCCCCTCGCCCCCTATCGCGCCGCCTTCGAGCGCTTCGTCGACGCTCCGGCCACCAACGGCGGCGGCCAGCCTTGGCTGGGCGAGCTGCGCCGCCAAGCCATGGCGCGATTTCTCGAGCTGGGCTTCCCCACGCCCCGGCTCGAGGAGTGGCGCTTCACGGACATCTCCCCCATCGCCAAGGCAACGTTCTCTCTGGCGGCTCGGGGTGAGCTGCCGGCTGTGGAGGCGTTGCGCCCGCACTTGATTGGCGAGGCGGTGCCGCGGCTCGTGTTCGTGAATGGACGGTTCGCGGCGGAATTGTCCGTGCTGCCATCCGGGATCGTGGCCCAGAGTTTGGCGGACGCCCTGCACGAGCGCCCGGCCGACGTTCGAAAGCACTTGGCCGCGTACGCGCCCTTTGCCGAGCGCGCCTTTACGGCTCTCAACACCGCCTTATGGTCGGATGGCGCGTATCTGGTGGTGCCGCGGGCCGCGGTGCTCGACACGCCGATTCATCTGCTGTACGTGACGACGGCGGCGGACGCGATGGTGCATCCGCGCAATCTCGTGGTCGTGGGCGCCACGGCGCAGCTGACTCTGGTCGAGAGCTATGTCTCGCTCGGCGTCGAGGCCCACCTGACCAACGCCATCACCGAGATGGTGATCGAAGAGGGCGCCACCGTGGAGCACGTGAAGCTCCAGGCCGAGAGCGAGAAGGCGTTCCACACGGCCACCGTCGAGGTCGCGCAGGGGCGCTCCAGCAATCTCACGACTCATTCGTTCGCGCTGGGCGGCGCCATCGTGCGCAACGATTGGAATACCGCGCTCGCGGCCGAAGGCGCCGAGTGCACGCTGAACGGGCTGTACGTGCCGCGCGGCCGCCAGCTCATCGATAACCATACGTCGATCGATCACGTGTCCCCGCACTGCTCGAGCCGCGAGCTGTACAAGGGCGTCCTCAATGGACGCGCTCGCGCCGTGTTTCACGGCAAGATCACGGTGCGGCCCGATGCCCAGAAAACCGACGCCCGCCAGACGAACAAGAATCTCGTGCTCTCCGACGACACGAGCGTGAACAGCAAGCCGCAGCTCGAGATCTTCGCCAACGACGTGAAGTGTGCGCACGGCGCGACCGTGGGCCAGATCGACAAGCAGTCCTTGTTCTACCTGCGCTCGCGAGGCATCGACGAGGCGAGTGCCAACCGCATCCTCACCTATGCCTTCGCCGCTGAGATGATCGACAAGGTGGCGCATCCGGGGCTCAAGTTGCACCTGAGCGGCCTCGTGGCCGAGCGGCTCCCGGCGGGCTCCGTCTCCCTCGAGGCCGTGGGAGTTTGACCATGGCCACGCGGGCGATGGATCGCGCCTTGGCCTACGACGTGGAGCGTGTGCGCCGCGACTTTCCGGTGCTGTCGCGCACGGCCCACGGCAAGCCCCTCGTCTATCTCGACAACGCCGCCACGAGCCAGAAACCGCGCGTCGTGATCGACGCCATCCGCGACTACTACGAGCGCTACAACTCCAACGTGCACCGCGGCGTCCACACCCTGAGCGAGGAGGCGACGCAGGCCTTCGAGGCGGCGCGGGCGAAGGCGCGCGCCTTCGTGAACGCTGAGCGCGCCGAGGAGATCGTGTTCGTGCGCGGCACCACCGAGGCCATCAATCTCGTGGCGGCGACCCATGGACGCACGCGCGTCCATGCCGGCGACGAGGTCGTGATCTCGGCCATGGAGCATCACTCGAACATCGTGCCCTGGCAGATGCTGTGCGACGAGAAGAGCGCGCGGCTCCGCGTCATACCGATGAACGACCGCGGTGAGCTGGATCTGGTGGCGTACGAGAAGTTGCTCGGGCCGCGCACCAAGATCGTGGCCCTCGCCTACGTGGCCAATTCGATCGGCACGATCAATCCGCTGCGCGAGATGGCTCGCGCCGCGCATGCCCACGGGGCCACGGTGGTCGTGGACGCCGCACAGGCGGCGCCGCACTTGGCCATCGACGTGCGAGCCCTGGACGCCGACTTTCTGGCCTTGTCGAGCCACAAGATGTACGGACCGATGGGCATCGGCATCCTCTACGGCAAGTACGCTCTGCTCGACGCCATGCCCCCCTATCAGGGTGGCGGCGACATGATCTTGTCCGTGACCTTCGAGAAGACGACCTACAACCACGTGCCGCACAAGTTCGAGGCCGGCACACCCAACGTGGCCGATGCCATCGGCTTTGGTGCGGCCATCGACTACGTGACCGGGCTGGGACTCGAGGCGATCGCGGCCTACGAGCACGAGCTGCTCGAGTACGGTACCCAGGCGCTGTCGGCGATTCCAGGCTTGCGCCTGGTGGGCACCGCGCGCGACAAGGCGACCATTCTCTCGTTCCTGGTCGACGGCATCCATCCGCACGATCTGGGCACCATCCTCGATCGTGAAGGCATCGCGGTGCGCACGGGCCACCATTGCGCGCAGCCGGTCATGGATCGCTTCGGCGTTCCCGCCACGGCGCGCGCCTCGCTCGGTCTCTACAATACAAAGGCCGAAATCGACGCGCTGGCAGCCGGCATTCGCCGCGCCGTCGAGGTGTTCCGCTAGATGTCCGCCGAGCTCCGTCAGCTCTATCAGGAAGTGCTCATCGACCACGCCAAGCGACCGCGCAATTTCCGCGAGCAGGGAGCCGGCGCGGTGACCGTCGAGGGCTACAACCCGCTGTGCGGCGACCGCATCCGGTTGTATGTCTCGCGCGACGATGGACAGCTTCGCGACCTGAGCTTCACCGGCTCGGGCTGCGCCATCTCGACCGCTTCGGCCTCCATGATGACCGAAGCGCTGAAAGGCAAGACCGCGGCCGAGGCCGAAGCCCTGGCCGAGCGTTTCCACCGGCTCGTGACCGCCGCGGTGGACGCGGCCGTGGACGAAGAAGGATTGGGCAAACTGGCGATCTTCGCCGGCGTGCGCGAGTTCCCCGTGCGGGTGAAGTGCGCCACGCTGGCCTGGCATTCCTTGCGATCGGCGCTCCACGGCGACGCCGCCGTGGTCTCGACCGAATAGAAATCGAGGCTCTGTCGTGGAAATGGTGAAGATCACGCGCCCCGTCGAAGCGATCGAGATCCCCTTCGGCACCAAGGTCATGCTGCCCGCGGGCGCCGAGGTGCGCATCACGCAATCCTTGGGTGGCACGTACACGGTGATGACCGACGACGGCTACATGGCGCGCATCGCCGACAAGGACGCCGACGCGCTGGGCAAGACGCCGAGTGCCGCGCCGGCGCCCGCGGCGGCCGGGTCGGCTTCGGGCCCCGTGACCAAAGAAGATCTCGAGCGCCGCGTGTGGGGCGAGCTCGAGACCATCTTCGATCCCGAGATCCCGGTGAACGTGGTCGAGCTTGGCTTGGTTTACGAGTGCGCCGTCGGGCCGCTCGGGGCCGATGGCTTCCGCGTCGATGTGAAGATGACTCTGACCGCGCCCGGATGCGGCATGGGCGACGTGCTCAAGGAAGAAGCCGAGCAGAAGATCCGCGCTTTGGCCGGCGTGAAGGAAGCCGCGGTGGAGATGGTCGTGGACCCGCCCTGGGATCCCAGCCGCATGTCGGATGCGGCCCGTCTCCAGCTCAACATGTTCTAGATGGGCGTCCTTCGCTGATGCCCAAGACCTGGGTGGTCGTCGCGCGGGTCGAAGAGGTCCCGCCCGGCGAGGTGCGCACGTTCGACACGCCGGATGGCGGCTCCGTCGCCGTGTGCAACGCCAACGGCAAGTTCTACGCCGTCGAGGACGTATGCACGCACGATGGCGGCCCACTGGGCGAGGGCTTTCTCGAAGGCTGCGCCATCGAGTGCCCTCGCCACGGCGCCCAATTCGACATCCGGACGGGAGAAGTCCTCCGGGCACCGGCCTACTTGCCGATTCGTGTATTCCCCGTGCGTGTAGAGAATGGCTCGATCTGGGTCGAGGCCGACTCCGACTAGGGCCGCTTCACCGTCACCCGCATGAAGGTGGCGGAGAGATTCGTCCCGCCATTCTTCGACTGATTCGCCGACTCGAAGAGATTCAGGAGCTCGCGGTAGAGGGCGTCCGCCTTGCCCCCCTTCTCGGCCGCGTCGAACGCGTTCATCGTCGGGCCGTAATAGCGTCGGAACGTGTCCACCATCTGCGCGGGCGTCTTTTCGGGCGCGATGAAGACGTACGTGTCCTTGGCCATGCCAATGTTCTCTTTCGGCACGCCGGCCTGGCCGAAGCGCTCGAGGATGTGGGACTCGACGCCCCAGGTCATCGGGCTCACGAATCCCTCGGGCGGTGGCGGCGTGTACTGCGAGCTGATCTTGAGGAGCTGCGAGACGTACGACGTCGGATCGTTGGGGATCCAGTTCCCCATCACGATACGGCCGCCGGGCTTGGTCACCCTCACCATCTCCTTGGCGACGTCGAACGGCTTGGGCGCGAACATGGCTCCGAAGATCGACAGGGAGAGATCGAACGTGGCGTCGGAAACACCCTCCAGGTTGCAGGCGTCGCCTTCCTGAAAGCGCAAGTTCTTGAGACCGGCTGCCTGGGCGCGGCGGGTGCCTGCTTCGACCAGATTGCGGGCGATGTCGATTCCGGTCACGTCGGCGCCGGTCTTCGCCATCGGCAGCGCGGTCGTGCCGTCCCCGCACCCGAGATCGAGCACCTTGATCGGCGGCTTGACGGCGAGCGACTGGACGAGCGCCTCGCCCGACTCGCGCATGACGGCCGCGATTTCGGTGAAATCCCCCTTTTCCCACAGTGCCTTGTTCGGATTCACGGCAGTCGAGCTCACGTTGTCTCCTCGAGATAGACGTGCGAAACGGCCCCTGCGGCCTGGGAGGATCGCCCAGGGGCCTTCGGGAACGACAAGCGGTGCTAGGGTTTCGATGCAAACGGTCCTGTGAGGAATCGAGGATTCGAGCCGTCGGCGTTCACCTGGGGCACGCCAATGATCCCCCTCTTTCGAAGTCTCCCTTGACAATGATTCAGTATATACTAAAATATAGTCATGAGCGATCTCCTCCTGGCGGTTGCCGAGCCGCGCCGCCAGGCCATCTTGCACCTGATCTGGCGCGGCGAGCGCGAGGCCGGGGAGATCCATCGGGCGGTGGGCGGGATCACCTTTGGCGCCGTCTCCCAGCACCTGCGCGTCCTGCGCGAGGCGGGTGCGGTGCACGTGCGCAAGGACGGGCGCCGGCGGCTTT
>DATFWU010000222.1:0-3365 GCA_035259005.1 Candidatus Eiseniibacteriota bacterium | reverse complement strand
GACCGACACCTGCTTCGAGAACCCCGAATTGCTCGACGCCGATCGCCAGGTTTTCTTACAGATCGACGTGGAGCCGCTCAACGTAGGCCGACACTACCCGGTGAAGGGCGCGATCGTCGCCGACGCCTGCGACGCGCTCGCGGCGCTCGTCGCCGAGCTGAAGCCGCGCTTGACGCCGGCTCGTCGCGACGCCGGACGGCGGCGTACGGCGCACCTGGCCGAGCTCAAGACACTGCACCGCTTCTTCGCCGAGCCCGAGCAGGGCGCGGAGGACGTTCCGCTCCGGCCCGAGCGCGTCATCACCGAGCTGGGGCGCCGCCTCGGCGAGCGCGCCCTGGTCACCATGGACGCGGGAGCCAATCGCCTGTACATGACGCACTACTTCCAGAGTCGGGGCCCCGGCATCGTCTACCAACCCTCGTCCATCGGCGGTATGGGCTACGCCTTGCCGGCCGCCATGGCCGCCAAGCTCGCGATCCCCGATCGTGACTGCGTGGCCGTGTGCGGCGACGGCGGCTTCGCCATGACGATGAACGCGCTCTTCACCGCCGCCCAGTACCGGATCCCCGTCGTCACCGTTGTGCTCAACAACAGCGTCCTCGGCTGGGTCAAGGACGGGCAGCGGCGCCGCGGCAACCGGTTCATCGCCTCCGAGCTTGGTCGTAACGATTACGCGAGGATCGCGCAGGCCATGGGGTGCGTGGGTATCCGCGTCGAGAGCGTCAAGGACCTGGTGGGCGAGCTCGGCCGAGTGAACGGCGCGAAGGAACCCATCGTGCTGGACGTCGTCACCACCGAGGACGCGCCGTTCTGGCAGGTCCAGTCGCCCTTCGCCAAGGAGGGTCCAGGCGGCGAGTAACGCGTGCGCCACAGGTTGTTTTGCGCAAAGGATACTATTTCCCCGGCGATGCCTCGACGACGCTGTCCGGGGGCAGCTACGGCAGGCGCGCGGTGGGAGCCGCTTCTCATGTCGCGAGCGACGGCGGCATCACGGAGATAATTTGCTCAGCCATCAGCCGCCCACGTGCTCGCACCAGCTCCACGAGAAGCGTCTGCTAAAAACGAGGCGGCGTGAGCGTGTGCGGCCGGAGATACGGACTCGGTGGGCCTTCGAAAAATATGACACGCACGATACCGGCCACCTGCTGGTTCGTCGCTGTCAGACACACGCAGCCCGAGTTGAGCGGGCGAGGGCCGGAGAGGTTACACCAGCCGGATTCATTCGAGCAGATATTCCCGAAGCCCCACGGAACCGCCTGCGCATTGGGTGGAATGGAGTACGGCTGACGCGGGACCGGCGAGTTCGGTGGAAGGGGCGGCGCGCTGGGCGGGAACGGTGGCGCGTTGGGCGGTGACGGCCTAGTCTGTGCGACGGCACACTCGCCAGATAGCGCGAAGCAAGCCGCCGCCACTAGCAGACGCAGGCACCACCGTGATAGAGGAACACTTCGCCGCGTGCAGGTGCGCGCCCCGGTCGCGCGATGGTTCCAGCCAGCTACCATGTGAGCCGCCTCTAAACGGGTGCCTCGTGGATCAAACTCGGCGTACGGCCGGCGTCCATGGCGTGGGGTCGTCCGATCACTCTCCATTCGCTCCGTTCATCCATCGGCAGATCGCCGAGCTTTGAGATCCATAGGTAGGATGCTGACTTCGGGGCAGGCCTCTTCGCGGAAGGCTTGGCCACAAGACTAGTTTCACCGGGGAGGCCCTAATTCAGAATGAATTTTTGGACATGGGGCATACCCATGTAAACCTAAAGCTTCACGAGCCGCAGTCACCTCCGCGCCACTGGACACCAGTTCAAACGGAGGGCCAAACCGGCCGTCGATGAACGCGATCGGATCGCGGGCGGCGTCCGTCACACCCCGCCCCCCGTTCGCGCGGGCACTCTCGGCGATGGCCTCGGCCAGTGTCGGCGGGCGGCGCGTCCAGCGCGGTTTTCCCGCTCCTCTGCGGACACGAGTAGACGAGCGTGCCCCACCGGAGGCGGCCCTCCGCGTCGAACGCGAACACCGACCGCAAGATCTCGCGCGGGTGGTCGAAGAGACGGAACGGCTCGCCGCGCTCGTTGACCGTGACGAGATCGCGGCGTTGACGGTGAGGTGGGCGTTCACGCAGGAGCGCCGAACGAGGTGTTCACGTTCGCGTCGGAATTCGAGCAGACACGGCCGCCGGCGCCAGCGTGAAGACGAGCGGCATCCGCTGTTCCGCGGGTGGACGCGACGGTAACGCCACGCGGCGCACAGAGCCGAGAATCTGGCGTATGGCACCCCGGTTTCGAGCCCGTCGCGCCAATAAACTCAAAACGTCGATCCTCTCGCAAAGGAAGCGCCTTCCATGACGCGCCGGCCTGAGACCCACGCCGACACGAATTACTAGGCCTGTGCAGGAGCATCCAATGGCCACCGGTATCGTAGATTTCACGCATATCGCCAACGAGATGACGCGGCCCGAGTTCATCACGGACGAGCAGCTCGAATACCTCGATCTGCTATGGGAACACCATCCTGCTATTCGCTCAGAACAGGCGATGCGATGTCTTGGGCGCGCTTTTCGGCTGCGCGAGCGAATGGCGAAGCGCGTGCTCGCGTACTGGGTCAAACGCTCACAGTTATTGTTCTGCTGAGCGTCGGGCTTCTGCTGGCTGACTAGGCAAGGAGCACAGCGAATTCCTCAGGGTCGGCGAGAAGCGCCATCGGACTCGGTTACCCGGCCGTCACGGTTCACGATCCACCAGACGGTATGTGTCGCTCGACATCGTGTCTGTCCCTTTCCTGTTCAGGCCGCACAGACGGCGTCGGTTGTCGAGGCCGTGCCACGAGATAAGCGAGAGCAGCGAGTCCACAGACTAGAGTCACCAGCACCGCAAGGAACTTTAGCCCGGCCCACCACATCGCGGCCACGGCAGCGACGAAAAGAAAGAGCCACCCGAAATGACTCATTGCGACTTCTCCTCTTGGCGTCTGGCTTCTCGTCCAGAACTGGTCACGGACAATCGCTCGTTGAGCGCCCGAGTGCGTTGCGACATCCTGGACGGCGCGCCAAGGCTGGCCGCGTTGGTCGAGCACGCACTACTCGATGACGTGCTCCGCCCGCAGCATCACCAACGGCGGGACCGTCAGGCCGAGCGCCTTCGCGGTCTTGAGGTTAATCGCCAGCTCGAACTTCGTGGGCTGCTCGACGGGGAGATCGGCGGGCTTCGCGCCTTTGAGGATCTTGGCGACGTAGCCTCCAGCAAGCCTATACATGTCTGGGAGGCTCGGACCATAGGAGAGCAGTCCGCCGGAGTCGACGAGCTCCCGGTTGACGTACATGGCAGGCGTCCGACTGTGGCTGGCGAACTCAATGACGCGCGCTCGGTAAAA
>DATFWU010000221.1:0-2753 GCA_035259005.1 Candidatus Eiseniibacteriota bacterium | reverse complement strand
CGACGCCCCTCTTCGTGCACGTCCTGCTCGCCGAGCAGGAAGTGGTGGTGCGTGCCAAGGGCTTCACGGTGGAGCCCGCGGCCGAGCTCGTGGCGAAAGTCGAAGCGCTCCTCGGGCCGGGCAGTATACTCGTCGAATATGCCGGACGATCTTGATTTCGAACGACCGTTGCTCGAGCTCGAAGGCCGGATCAGCGAGCTCCGCACCTCAGACGATCCCCAGGGCGCGAAGGACGAGATCGCGAAGCTCGAGGAGCGGCTGCGCCGGCTCCAGCAGAAGGTCTACGGCGGCCTGACGCCGTGGCAGCGGGCGCAGCTCGCCCGCCATTCGAAGCGGCCCCACGCGCTCGATTTCTTCCGGCTCCTCTTCGACGATTTCGTGGAGCTACACGGCGACCGGGTCTTCGGCGACGACAAGGCCATCGTGGGCGGGCTCGCACGTTTCGAGGGCGAGCCCGTCGTGATCATCGGCCACCAGAAGGGCCGCGACACGCGCGAGAACATCGCGCGGAACTTCGGCATGCCGCATCCCGAAGGCTACCGGAAGGCCCTGCGCCTCATGGAGATGGCCGCCAAGTTCGGCAAGCCCATCCTCACCTTCATCGACACGCCAGGCGCGTATCCAGGCCTGGGTGCGGAAGAGCGCGGCCAGGCCGAGGCGATCGCGAAGAGCCTCCGCGAGATGGCCGGCCTCGGTACGCCCATCGTGTGCGTGGTCACGGGCGAGGGAGGGAGCGGTGGCGCGCTGGCCATCGGTGTCGGCAACCGCATCCTCATGCTCGAGTACGCCACCTATTCGGTGATCTCGCCCGAAGGTTGTGCGGCCATTCTCTGGGGCGACGCGTCCAAGGCGCCCGAGGCGGCGGAGCTCATGCGGGTGACCGCGCCGGATCTCCTCAAGCTGGGCGTCATCGACGGGGTCGTGCCCGAGCCCGTGGGTGGCGCGCACCGCAACTGGGAGGAGACGGCCGAGAGCCTGCGCGGCGCGCTCCGCGACGCGCTTCGTGAGCTCAAGGGAGCGAGCGCGGAGGCACTCATCACCGAGCGCTACGAGAAGTTCCGTCGGATGGGCGTCTTTGCCGACAGCGCCTGAACTTGCCGACCGAATTTGACACCTTCCGACGCCGATGCTAACGTAACTAGCGGTCTTTTATGCCGAAACTCCATCTGATCACTTACGGCTGCCAGATGAACGAGTACGACTCCGAGCGTGTGGCAGGACTGCTCGGGGACGAGCGCTACGAGCTCACGGAAAGCCCGGACGACGCCGATCTGATCCTGCTCAACACCTGCGCCATTCGCGAGAAGGCCGAGGAGAAGGTGTTCTCGCGGCTCGGGCAGCTCAAGTCGCTCAAGCGCGAGCGGCCCAAGGTGCTGATCGGCGTGATGGGCTGCATGGCGCAGCTCTGGAAGGGCAAGATCCAGGAGCGCGCGCCGCATGTGGACCTCGTCTTCGGCTCGGCCGCGGTGGCCCGGGTCGGCGAGATGGTGGCGCGGGCGCGCGCGACGGGCGCAGCGGTCATCGAGACAGGCGAGGCGCCGCTGATCAAGCTCACCGCGAGGCCGGAGCGCCCCGGGCAGCTCAAGGCGTTCGTGACCGTGATGGAAGGCTGCGAGAAGTTCTGCACGTTCTGCGTGGTGCCGGTGACGCGGGGACGGGAGCGTAGCCATCCGCCGGCTGCCATCATCACCGAGATCCGCGACCTTGCTGCGGCGGGCGTGCGCGAGGTGACGCTCCTCGGGCAGACGGTCAACGCGTACGGTCGCGATCTCACGCCGCCCACCGATCTCGCCGACCTGCTCGAGCAGGTCAATGAAATCGACGGCGTCGACCGGATCCGCTTCACGACTTCCAATCCCTACAACCTGACCTCCCGCCTCATGCAAGCGATCCGCGACGTGCCCAAGGTGGTCGAGTACCTGCACCTGCCGCTCCAGTCCGGGTCCGATCGCGTGCTCGAGCGCATGAATCGGGGCTATACGCGCGCGCGTTACCTCGAGCTGGTGGACGAGCTCGTAGGGACGGTGCCGGGGATCGCGCTTTCCACCGATCTCATCGTGGGTTTTCCCGGCGAGAGCGAGGCGGACTTCGAGGAAACGGTCACCGCCGTCGAGCGGGTGCGCTACGACAACGTCTTTGCCTTCCGCTACTCGCGCCGGCCCGGCACGCCCGCGGCCGACATGGCCGATCAGGTGCCGGACGAGACCAAGGCGCAGCGGAACACCCGCCTCCTCGAGGTTGCGGAGCGGGTCGGGGCCGAGCGGCGCCGGGCGCTCGAGGGCCGGGTCATGCCGGTGCTGGTGGACGGACGCTCGCGCAAGGACCCGGGCGAGGTGACCGGCCGCACCCGCTGCAATCGCGTGGTCAACTTCGACGCTCACGGCCGCGAGCTCCTGGGGCGTACCGTCCCCGTGCTCGTGACCAGGGCGCTGCCCCACAGCCTGCGCGGCGAGCTGGCCGGCGCGGGCGCCGGGGAGCGCGTGCTCGCCGCCGCCGCGGTCTAGGGAGGGGAAGTCCATGTGGCTCGAGATGAAGGTCAAGGGGCTGGCGCTCGACCCTCTCTCCAACATGCCGATCATCATCCTGCGCGACGAGGACGAGAAGCGCTCGCTCCCGATCTGGGTGGGGCTCTTCGAGGCCAACGCCATCGCCCTCGAGCTCGAGAAGATTTCCACGCCGCGCCCCATGACGCACGACCTCATCAAGAACATCCTCGAGTCCATCGACGCGCGCGTGGCGAAGGTGGAGGTCAA
>DATFWU010000220.1:0-2017 GCA_035259005.1 Candidatus Eiseniibacteriota bacterium | reverse complement strand
CCGCGTTCAGCTGGATGGTGGTGGTGTGGTCTCCCACCCCCAGCTCCACGTTGGGCGAGATGGCGAGGCCATGGGGCTCGAGCGGAAAGTTCATCTGCCCGCCGATCACGAACTGATCGGGATTGATGCCCAGACCGACGCGTGGGCCGATCTCGTTGTTCTGGGCCGACGCCAGACTCGCGCCCGTGAGGGTCAGGGTGGCCACGGCCAAGGCGAGAAGCTTCACCGGGAACCTCCTTTGTCAAAGAAGGACTCTCGGGCCGGATCGCGGGCTCCCGGCCCTGGGGCGTGCGAACCGTCGGCAGTATAGCGGCTGGACGGCGATCGCCAAGTCAGGGGATCGCCTCGTTTCAGGCTTGCGTAGTGCACAAATGTGCAGTAGGCTCCGTTCACGAGCCAGACGAGGCCTTAAGCGGACCAGCGGGGAAGACGACCGTGCGGGTGGAAAGGTTGAACGAGCCGATTCGCGTGCGGGCCGATTTCGCGGGCGGCACGGTCACGCCGCTGGCGGTGGCCCGCGGCACGCAGAGCTTGCGCGTCCTGCGCGTGAACGCGCGCTGGTCGGACCGCCAGGGCAAGGAGCGCCTGCACTACTTCGCCTGCACCGTGCCCTCGGGCGACGTCTACGAGCTGTGCCTGAACGCGCACGACCTCACTTGGCGCCTCACCTCGGTGATGCTCGAAGGCTAGGGCGGGGAGTGCTGCCATGCGCTATCGCGTGCTGCACGTGGACATCGACGCCTTCTTCGCGTCGGTCGAGCAGGTGCGCGATCCGCGCCTCGCCGGGCGGCCGGTCATCGTGGGCAACGGCGTCATCGCCTCGTGCTCGTACGAGGCGCGCGCCTTTGGCCTGCACGCCGGCATGTCGCTTGGCGAAGCGGCGCGGCTCTGCCCCCAGGCCGCGGTGCTCGACGGCCATTACCCCACGTATCGCGCCTTCGCCGAGCGCGTGTACGACCAGGTGGCGGCGCTCTCGCCCTGCATCGACACCTACTTGGACGAGTGCTACGCCGATCTCGAAGGCACCGAGCGTCTGCACGGCGATCCCGTGGTGCGGGCGCGGGTTTTGGCGGCCGCGATCCGCGCCGACACCGGGCTCGGCGTGACCGTGGGCCTGGGCCCCAACCGCATGCTGGCCAAGATGGCGGGCAAGCGCACCAAGCCCGCGGGCTTGGGTGCGGTCACCGCCGAGGAGGCGGATGTCTTCTTGGCGTCCTTGCCGGTCGGCGATCTCCTGGGCGTGGGGCCGGCGCACCGTCGCACGCTCGACGGCATGAACGTGCGCACGGTGGCCGACCTCTGTCTCCTGCCGCGCGAGACCTTGGCCGCGCTCTTCGGCGCGCACGGCGAAGCGCTGTACGAGCGCGCGCGCGGCCGCGACTCGCGCGCGCTCACGCCGCGCGAGGTGCCGCTTTCGATCAGCCGCGAGACTGCCTTCCATCACGACACGGCCGATGGTGAAGAGATCGCGGGCACGCTCTGCTACTTGACCGGCCGCGCCTGCCGCGCGGCGCGCGAGCTGGGCATCGCGCCCCGTCTCATCGAAGTACACGTAGGCTACGCCGATGGCGTTTCCGAGCGCGGCTCCTGGGGGCTTCGCCGTCCGAGCGCGCTCGATCCCGACGTCGAGCCGGTGGCCGAAGTGTTGCTCGCGCGGCTGCACCGCCGCCGCGTGCTCGTGCGCCGCGTCGGGGTCAAGCTCTCGCGCTTCGCCGCGGCCGGGCCGGCGCAGCTCGATCTTCTCGAAGCCGACGACGGCGGCCGCTGCGAGCGTTTGGTCGAAGGCCTCGACGGCGTGCGCGACCGCTTCGGCGATGGCGCGGTGATCTCCGGACGTTCCGTCCACCTTCTCGGGCGCCTCGAGCGCACCTCGCATGGCTTCGTCCTTCGTACCCCTTCGCTCACGAAGTAAGGGCTCGCTGCTTCGCGGCACCGCCGATCCGGCGCGCCTGGCGACGGCGGCGGCGGAGCGCGGCTACGAAGCGTTGGCGCTCACCGACCGTGACGGGCTCTATGG
>DATFWU010000219.1:0-10641 GCA_035259005.1 Candidatus Eiseniibacteriota bacterium | reverse complement strand
CCTTCGCGAACGCGAGCGAGGCGATCGCCGCCCTCGACCATCACACCCCGCACTTGCTCATCAGCGACATCTCGATGCCCGAAGAGGACGGCTACGCCATGATCCGCCGCATGCGCGCCCTCTCCCGCGAGAGCGGGGGCGCCCTGCCCGCCATCGCGCTCACCGCACTCGCCGATCCGTACGACCGCATGCAAGCCCTCGAAGCCGGCTATCAGATCCATCTCGCCAAGCCGGTGGACTTCGATCACCTGCTCATGGCCGCGGTCGCGCTCGCCTCCAGGCGCACCGACCCCACGACAACGACATCGACCGAATCGGTCGCTTAGCTCGAGAGATTGCGGGAGACGGCGACGAGGAGCTCCTTGAGCTCCTTGGGATCGACCGGTTTCACCAGGTGGGCGTCGAAGCCGGCTTCGTGGGTGCGCCGGCGATCCTCACGCTGACCGTAACCGGTGAGCGCGACGAGGTAGATGTCGCGCGTGTCGGGGTGGGCGCGCAGGTGCCGCGCCACTTCAAGACCGGGCAGATCGGGTAGATCGAGGTCGAGCAGCACGACATCCGGACGCACGCTCGTCGCCTGCGCGAGCGCTTCCTCGCCTCCATAGGTCACGCGCACATCGTGGCCCCACAAGCGTAGCAACATGCCCATGCTGTCGGCCGAGTCGGGCACGTCATCGGTCACCAGCACGCGCAGTCCGCCGCCGGGAGCCGCCGCCAGGCGGCGTTCGCGCGAGGCCGCCATCGGTCGCTCTCCGACTTCGTGAACCGGAAGGTGGATCAGGAACTCGCTGCCCTTGCCGAGCCCCTCGCTCTTCGCTTCGACGCTGCCGCCGTGCATGTGGGCCAGACTCTGCGCCAGCGTGAGTCCGATGCCGAGCCCGCCCTGGGATTGGCCGTGTGAGCGGTCGACCTGCGTGAACATCTCGAACACGTGGGGCAGCATGTCGAGCGCGATGCCCACGCCGTTGTCGCGCACGGCGATCACGAGCCCGCCCGCCTCGAGCCGGGCTTCGAGAGCGATGCGTCCGCCGGGCTCCGTGTACTTGCTCGCGTTGTGCAGGAGATTGCCGACGATCTGGGCCAGCCGGACGGGATCGCCGTGGAGAGCCACGGCTTCGGCCGGCAACCGGACCTCGATCCCGTGCCCGGCCTCTTCGATGGCCGGGCGGCTGGCCTCGACCGCGCTCTGGATCACGTGGTCGAGCTCGACCCGCTGGCGGCGCAGCTCGATCTTGCCCAGCGTGATCCGCGATACCTCGAGGAGATCGTCCACGAGGCGCACCATGTGCTCGACCTGGCGCTCCATCATGTCGAGCACTTCCTCGGCCTGGGGCTCTTTCGCGCCTTGCAGGCGGAGCACGTGGACGGCGTTTCGGATCGGCGCCATGGGATTGCGCAGCTCGTGGGCCAGCGTCGCCAGGAATTCGTCCTTGCGCCGATCGGCGTCGCGCAGGCGGGCTTCGCTCTCGGCGAGTGCGCGCTCGGCGTGGCGCATCTCGGTGACGTCGAAGGCCATGCCTCCGATCCACGCCACGCGGCCGTCGGGTCCCGGAATGGGGAACTTGTTGACCATCGAGTAGTGCGTGCCGTCGGGTTCCTCCAGGGTCTCGATGGTCATGCGGCCGCCGCTTTCGGCCTCGAGCGCCAAGCGATCGTTTTCGCGGAACTGTGCCGCCGTCTCGGGAGGGAAGATCTCCTCGTCGGTGCGGCCGTACAGCTCCTTCTTGGTGTGGCCGAAGGCGGCCTCCGCGGCGTCGTTGACGTAGGCGTAGCGGCCTTCCAGGTTCTTGATCCACGCGAGCCCGGGGAGATGCTGCATGAAGCGTGCGAAGCGCTGCTCGCTCGCGCGCAGCACGTCCTCGGCGCGCACGCGCGCCGTGATGTCGATGCCCATCCCGAGACGGAGACCGTTCTCGAGGCGCACGTTGGCCCACGACGTCTCGATCTCGCGGCCGTTCTTGGTGGTGAGGCGGATGTCCATCCAGCCGGGACCGCAGGAATCCATGAAGAGGCGGGCGCGCTCGCGTTGGGCAGGATCGGGATAGCAGCGCTCCATGAGGCCCGAGCCGGCCGCGTCCTCCATCGTCCATCCGGTCAGGCGCTTGAACTCGCGGTTGAGCACGACGACCTGCGTGTCGGGCTTATAGAGCACGATCATGAGGGGGAAACGATCGACGACCGCTTGAATCTGCTGGGGATCGCGGGCGGCCCCGAGAAGGCCTGGCTCGATGTCCGTTTCGTTCGCCGAGTTCTTCATCCTGTTTCCGGACGCAGGGAGAGTGGGGATCGGGGATGTACCCGGAGCGGGGCGAATCCCGACGCGCGTCTGCCAAAGAGTATGTCGAATGAACGTCACGTGGGCAAGGCGTGGTTTTCGGGGTGCGATCAACCCGGCACCGACCACCCGCGCCGCTCACCTCGGTTCTCACGCGACCGGGCAGCGCCGCCCCAAGAAGCGCTCCTCCCCGACGATCAGCCCGCTTTCGTCCACCAGCCCCACGGCCCAGTACGGCTCGGCCGGGCGCGACGGCCCGTCCCATTCGGCGCGCGCCGTGCGCTCCGGGAGCGACACCGAGCGTCCGGTCGGCGCGATGGGCACGTCCATGCCGGTCGCCGGCGTGCAGTCGGAAGAGTGGAACTCGAGCCGGAGCGAGCAGCCGCGCGCGAAAAGGAGCTCGCCTCGCACCTGCACGGCGGCGCCCAAGTGCGCCGGGTCGGGCCGCTTCAGGAGCTCGATCGCGATTTCGGTGTCCAGCGGGAACACGGCGTCGATCTCGCGCCAACCGTTCAAGCAGGCGCCGAGACTCGCGTGATCGGTCAAGGCTTCGCCCGCCTCGTCGCGCACCATGAGCTGGATCTCGGGATGCGGGTGGCTCGCGCGCACCATCTGGCGTGGTGGTGTCACGCGATGGGCGGCGGAGACGAGAGGAACATCGGTGGTGGAACAGCGGCCCCTCCCGTCCGGACGCTCGCTAAGCGTGAGGCGCGCGCGCAGCGAAGAGAGGAGCAGCGAAGTCTGCAGGAAGACGAGCGGACCGAATCCGCTGTCGCACTCCGACAGTCCGAGCCAGGCCTCGAGGCGGACCGGCAAGGAGACGAGCCAGCGCGCCGAAGTGATGGTCTCGCGTGGGAACGGCCTGGCGTCCCGGATCGTGGAAAAGGGCTGAACCATCGTGCCTCTCCCGGTGTCCGCGGGTGCCTGGGGCGAAACGGCTCGTGCAATTCCTACAAACGATCAGGGCTGAACAAGTCCTCGACGAATGGCGTAGCGGACGAGCCCGGCCGCGACGTGGATATCGAGCTTGGTCATGAGGTGGCTGCGGTGGGATTCGGCGGTCTTGAAGCTGATGTGCAGCGCCTCGGCGATCTGCTTCGTGGTGTGACCTTCGGCGATCAGCTGCAGCACTTCGCGCTCGCGCGGGGTGAGCGGATCGGGCGGAGCTTCTTCGCCGGAGCGATAGGAATCGACGACGTCGCGCCACAACCCGGGCGAGACGTAGACGTTGCCTTTGTGCACCTGGCGCAGGGCTTCGATCAGCTCGGCGACCGACTGTGTCTTGAGCACGTAGCCGCGCGCACCGGCGCGCAGCGCTTCGGTCACGTACGGGCTCTCCTCGTGCATGGTGAGGATGACCACGCCGGAGCCCGGGGAGACACGCTTGAGCTCGCGCGTGGCGTCGACGCCGTTCAAGCCCGGCATGGCCACGTCGACGAGCGCGAGCTCGGGCTGCAGGCGGCGCGCCAGGCGCACCGCTTCCTGGCCGTCGTCGGTCTCGCCGACGACGGTGAACTCCTCGCGCGGCAAGGCGCGCAGGATGCCTTCCCGGAACATGCGGTGATCGTCGGCGATCAGGACGCGCGCCGGCACGGCGAATCCCCCACGGGAAGGGTGACGCAGAGGACGGCACCCCCACCGGGGCGCGAATCGATCTCGAGCGTGCCCGCGAGTGCTTTCACCCGCTGCTCGGCGCCCTCGAGTCCCATGCCGGCGCACAGCTTCTCCACGGCGCGCGGATCGAAGCCTCTGCCGTCGTCGGCGAGGCGCAGGGTGACCGCCTGACGCGTGCGCTCCACCTCGAGCCGGGCGCGCGAGGCGCCGGCGTGCTTGACCACGTTCGAGAGCCCTTCCTGCGCGATCCGGTAGAGCGCGGTCTCGATCTCCTCGGGCAGGCGCTCGCCCAGAGCGCCGCGCACCTCCACCCGGATGCCGGCCCGCTGCTCGGTGCGCTTGGCGAGCGAGCGCAGGGCGGGAGCGAGTCCGTGGTCGTCGAGCGCCAGCGGTCTCAAGTCATAGGCCAGCCGGCGCAGCTCCTCCTCCGCCGCCACCAGCGCGGACTCGGCATGCGCGAGATGCTCGCGCCCGCCCGGCGCCACGTGCGGGCGCAGGCCTTCGAGCGCGATCTGCACCGCGGCGAGAAGCTGACCCGCCTCGTCGTGCAGCGATTGGGCGAGCCGTCTCGCCTCCCATTCGCGACGCGCCTCGAAGCGGAGCAGGATCTCGCGCGAGCTTTGGCCCTCGAGCAAACCGGACGTCATGATGCGTCCTCCCTGGCAGGATGGTGACGCGGCGGGCGGACGCGAGGGAACGCGGCGAGAGGTGGCGAGGGGAAACCGAAAACCATGAGGTGCCCCACGGCGTCCTCTCTGCGGAGTTTCCCTGCGGAACGGACGGCGTGCCCTAGGGAATGAGCCCTAAGGGTTCGCCGCGGGGCAGTCCCGTCTCTCTATGGTGTTAGAACAGGTTCGGGAGGGTTTGCAACACGAATACTCGCCGTAGGCCAAACAGGGATCCCATCGGTGTTTTCACCGGTCCCGATCCGGGACCTCGGGCCCCCGATGGGGCGCCGCCGCCGCGCTCTCGACGTCCTGCACATGGAAACGTATTCTCTGGCCACCCATGACCACCGCGATCCAGACCAAGAGCCCCTGGCAGGCGCTCGCCGACTACGCGCGCTTCGTCAAGCTCGAGCATACGCTCTTCTCGCTGCCGCTCATCGTGGCGGGCGCGCTCATCGGGCGCGCGAGCGCCGCGTTGACCGGCGGCCGGCTCGTGCTGCTTCTCCTGGCCGGGGCCGGCGCGCGCACCTTCGCCCTGGCCATGAACCGCATCGTGGATCGCGCGCTCGACGCCCGGAATCCGCGCACCGCCGCGCGCGAGCTGCCGGGCGGGCGCATGCGCCTGGCCGAGGCCTGGGGCGTCGCGCTTGCGGGATTGGCGGTGTATTTCGTAGCCGCCGCGCTCTTGCCTCGCCTTTGTCTCTTGCTGTCGCCGGTTCCGCTCGCCGTCTTCGTCGGCTATCCCTACCTCAAGCGCTTTACGCCGCTCTGCCACTTGGGCGTCGGTCTCGCGCTCGCGCTCTCGCCGCTCGGCGGCTACGTGGCCGTCACGGGCTCGCTTCGGGGCGCGGTGGCCGTGCTGCCGCTCGCCGGATTCGCTCTTCTGTGGGTGGCGGGCTTCGACATCATCTACGCCACGCTCGACGAAGCCCACGATCGCGCGCACGGCGTGCGCTCGCTCCCGGCCGCCCTGGGCTCGGCCCCGGCGCTCGGTGTGTCGCGCGTATTCCATGCCGTCGCCTTCGCGCTGCTCGTGCTGTGGGCGCTCCAATTCGGATCCGGCGCGCCCTGGATGTGGCTCTCCCTGGCCGCGGTCGGCGCGCTCTTGTGGTGGGAGCAGCGCGCCGCGCGCACGGTCGAGCTCGCGTTCTTCCGCATCAACTCGTGGCTCGGCTTCGTGGTCCTGGCCTTCGTCTGGGCGGGCCTTTCCTGATGGACGATCTGGCGCGCCTGCTCGCCGTGCAAGCCGAGACGGAGGTCGCGCCGCCGGCGCGCCGGGTGCAGCGTGTGCTCGTCGGCATGACGGGCGCCTCGGGTGCCGCCTACGCGGTCGATTTCCTGCGCCGCTGCCCGGGCGAGAAGTTTCTCGTGGCCAGCAAGTGGGCGCGCGCCGTGCTGCACGCCGAGCTCGGGCTCCGCGAAGAGGATCTCGATCCCTTCGTGAAGGCGCGCTTCGCGGACGCCGATCTCGCCGCCCCCTTCTCCTCGGGATCCAATCCCTTCGACGCCTACGTGATCCTTCCTTGCTCGTCCTCGACCGCGGCCAAGATCGCGGCCGGGATCGGCGACACCTTGATCACGCGCGCCGCCCAAGTGGCGCTCAAGGAGCGGCGGCGTCTCGTGATCGGCGTGCGCGAAACACCGCTTTCCACGATCCAGCTCGAAGCCCTTACCCGGCTCTCGCGCGAGGGCGCGATCGTCTTTCCCTTGTCACCCCCGTGGTACGGACGTCCCGAGACGCTCGACGATCTGGTGCGCGCCACGACCGGCAAGCTGCTTCGCCTGCTCGGCGTCGACGTGCCGGGCGGCTGGCACGAAGAAGACCTGGAGTAGGCCGCCCCCTCTCGATGCCCTTTTCGGACCTTCGCTCCTTTCTCACGCATCTCGAGCGCCAAGGCGATCTCCATCGCGTCCGGGTCGAAGTCGATCCCGAGTACGAGATCGCCGAGATCGCCCAGCGCGCCATCCGCGAGGACAAGCCCGCGCTGCTCTTCGAGCGCGTCCATGGCTCGCGCTATCCCGTGGCCATCAACGTCCTGGGTACGCGGCGCCGCGTCGAGGCGGCGCTGGGACGTGCGCCCGAAGCCGTGGGCGCCGAGCTGATCGCGGTTTTCGAGCGCCTGCGGCGCCCGAGTCCCAGGACGATTCTCTCCGGGCTTCCGCTCGGACGCTTGTGGAACGCGCGCGTCGAGAAGCGCGCCACCGGTCCGGCGCGCGCGGTGGTGGAAGATCCAGATCTCGACAGCCTCCCCATCCTGCGCTGCTGGCCCGAGGACGGCGGGCGCTTCGTCACCTTCGGCCTCGTCCTCACCGCCGATCCACGAAGCGGCGAGAGAAACCTCGGTCTCTATCGCATGCACGTCTTCGGCCCGCGCGAGACCGGCATGCACTGGCAGATCCAAAAGGGCGGAGGCTTCCACTATCACGTCGCCGAAAAGCAGGGCGAAGCGCTTCCGGTCACCGTGACCATCGGCGCCGACCCGTGTCTTCTTCTCTCCGCGGTCGCGCCCTTGCCCGAGGGCGTGGACGAGCTCTTGTTCGCGGCCTGGCTGCGCGGCGGCCCCACGCGCCTGGCGCACGCGGCGCGTGTCGACGCCTGGGCGCCGGAATCCGCCGAGTTCGTGCTCGAGGGCTTGGTGGCGCCCGGGGAGCGGCGCCTCGAGGGCCCGTTCGGCGATCATTTCGGCCACTATTCGCACGCCGCGCCCTTCCCGGTTTTCCACCTCGAGGCCGTGACGCACAGGCGCGATCCGGTGTACCTTGCGAGCGTCGTCGGCAAGCCACCCCAGGAGGATCGGGCGCTCGGCGAAGCGGTCGGCGCGATGATGGGCCCGCTGGTCCGTCTCGTGCACCGCGAGATCACCGATCTCGCGGCGTGGTACGAAGCCGGCTTCCACAATCTGCTCGTGGTCGCCGTCGAGGAGCGCTACGCGAAGGAAGGACTGCGCGCCGCGCTCGGGCTTCTGGGAACCGGCCAGCTCTCGCTCACCAAGTGTCTCCTCCTCGTGGACCAGGGCACGGACCTGCGCGATTGGCGGCAGATCCTGGCCGCGATCCGCGACCATTTCGAGCCGTCCGAGGATTTCCTCCTTCTGCCCGGAGTGCCGCTCGACACGCTGGACTTCACGAGCGGGCGCATGAACCTGGGCAGCAAGATGATCCTCGACGCCACGGGCAAGCGCGCCGTGGGACCGGGCAACCGCCCCGACGAAGTGGCGCCGCGCACGGGCGCGGCCGCCGTCGACGGTGCCATGCGCGAGCGCTGGTCGCGCTTTCTCGAGGCCTGGCGGCGCGAGCCGGGCGCTCGCCAGGCGCGTATCGACGGCGACTGCTGGCTCACCGTGCAGGTGGAAGGGCCGGGCCGCGCGCTGGTCGAGAGACTCGTGGCCGAGCCCGCGCTCGCCGGTCTCAAGGTCGTGGTCGCCGTGAGTCCCGACGTGCCGCTCGACGACGAGACGCTTCATCTGTGGGGCATGTTCACGCGCTTCGACGCGGCCAAAGACGTCGTCTTCACCGAGTCGCGCCTCGTCGGAGCCTGGCCGGGATATCAGGGTCGGATGGGCATCGACGCCACGTTCAAGGAAGGCTATCCGCGGCCGGTCGTCATGGACCCCGAAACCGTGCGGAAGGTGGACCGAAGGTGGAACGAGTATTGGAGCTGACCGCCGACCATCCGGCGCTCGACGACCTGGTTCGCGAGCGGCGTCCCCTGCTCTCCGACCCCGCCCTGCGCACCCTCGCCGACAAGATGCTGGCGGGCGAGCGGCTGGGCTTTGACGACGGCATGGCCGTGCTCGCGACCCAGGACATCCCGGGCGCCGGTCTGCTCGCCGACGCCGTGCGCACCTCGCGCCACGGCGATTTCACCTACTTCGTCTTCAACCGCCAGATCAATCCCACGAACTACTGTGTGCTCGATTGCTGCTTCTGCGACTTCGCCAAGCGGCCCAAGGATCCGACCGGCTACGAGCTCACGATGGAGCAGATCGTCGACCACGCCAAGGACGGCGTCAGCGAGGTGCACATCGTGGGCGGTCTCCACCCCAAGTGGAAATACGACCACTATCTCGAGATCGTGCGCGCGATTCGCGCCGAGTATCCGAGCGTGCAGATCAAGGCCTACACCGCGGTCGAGATCGATTTCTTCACGCGCCTGGCGCGAAAGAGCGTCGAGTCCGTGTTGCGGGACTTGCTCGACGCCGGGTTGAACTCGATGCCCGGCGGCGGCGCCGAAGTGTTCAGCGAGCGGGTGCGCGCCCGGCTCTTTCCCCAGAAGATCGGAGCCGCGCGCTGGCTCGAGATCCACGGCATCGCGCATCGCATGGGCATCCGCACCAACAGCACCCTGCTCTACGGCCACATCGAGACCTACGCCGAGCGGGTCGACCACGTGCTCAAGCTGCGCGCGCTCGAGGACGAAGCGCCGGGATTCTTCTCCTTCATCCCGCTCGCCTTCCAGCCGGGCACCACCGGCATCCGCGAGCGCCAGGCGCCGCCCGCCGAGGACCTGCGCACGCTGGCCATGAGCCGGCTCCTCTTCGACAACGTGCCGCACATCAAGTCGTACTGGGTGATGCTGGGCGAGGAGACGGCTTCGGTCGGCCTCAACTTCGGCGCTTCGGATCTCGACGGCACGATCGGCGTCGAGAAGATCGCCCACGCCGCCCTTGCCTCCTCGCCGCTCGGGCTCGCGCGCGAGCGCATGATCGACTTGATCAAGGAAGCGGGGCGCATTCCGGTCGAGCGCGACGCCCTCTACCGCGTCCTGGCCGTCCATGATTGAGCGCTCACCGGCCGACGCTTCGGCGCACGGTACCGCGATCCCCACCGGCCCCGTGGTAGCACGCATTCCTTATCTGAACGCCGAGCCCTACTACGCCGATTGGGACCGTCTGCCGGGGACTTCGGTCGATCTCGTGCCGCGCCGCCTGGGGGAGGAGGCGCGCGCCGGCAACGTCGACGCCGGACTCATGGCCGCGGCCGACTGGTTCTCGCTCGAGGAGAGCTTCGAGCGGGTCGGCGCCTTCGGCATCGCCTGTCGCGGCACGGTGGACAGCGTGCTTCTCCTGAGCCGCCGCCCGGTCGAAACCCTGGCGGGCGCACGCGTCGTCCTGACCTCGGAGAGCAGCACGTCGGCGGCCCTGATTCGCATTCTCCTCGAGCGCCGCTTCGGGCTCGGCGGGATGCGCTACGAGCGCGGCGACTTCCGCGATCCACGGGCGCTTCCCGAGGACGAAGCCTGGCTCGTGATCGGCGACCCGGCCCTGGCCGCGCGCCGCGCCGCCCCGGCCATGGTGGCGTGCGATCTCGGCGAGGCCTGGACGGCGTGGACCGGGCTTCCCTTCGTCTACGCGCTGTGGACGGCGCGCCGCGTGCTTCCGGGAGAAAGCAAGGCGGGACTCGCGCAATTCCTCGACGCTTCGCTGGCGCGGAGCGATCGCGCGCTCGCCGCCGGGCTCTACGCGCAGGCGACGGGCGGACGCTTGGGCACCGCCGACGAGCTGGCGCGCTATCTCGGGCGCTTCGTCTATCGCCTCGGCGTGGACGAAGAGCGGGGGCTCGATCAGTTCCGCACCTATTGGAAGGAGCTCGCGTCGTGAGCGATCCCCTCGCCGGCTACGAGAAGAGTGCCGAGCCGTTCTCCTCGCTGACGCTGCGCTGGCCCGAGCGCCCGGCCGATCCCGCGATCCCGCGCGGCGCCGAGCCACCGACCCTGCGCAGCGTGCGCGAGGCCGTCGAGAACGGCCGCCGGCTGACGCGCGAGGAAGGGCTCTACCTGCTGGCCGGAGCCCCGCTCGCCGACCTCGGCGCCCTGGCGCAGCGCGCGCGCTTCCGCCGGCTGCCCGAGCGCGTGGTGACCTACGTCATCGACTCCAATCCCAACTACACGAACGTGTGCACGGTGGATTGCCACTTCTGCGCGTTCTACCGCAAGCCCGGCCACGCCGAGGGCTACACGCTCTCGATCGACCAGGTGCTCGAGCACATCGCCAAGGCGGCCGACTGGGGCTGCACTACCGTGCTCCTCCAGGGCGGGCTCAATCCGGCTATCCCCTTCTCTTTCTATCCCGATCTCGTGCGCGC
>DATFWU010000218.1:0-5435 GCA_035259005.1 Candidatus Eiseniibacteriota bacterium | reverse complement strand
GAAAGGTGATCGAGCAAGGAACCCACGAGGAGCTTCTCGCCTTGGACGGCGTCTATCGCCGCCTGCACGCGCTGCAGTTCAGCGCCACCTGAGAGGAGAGTCGAGCGTGCGCATCCTGGTCCTGGGAGGAACGCTGTTCGTCGGCCGCTGGCTGGTGCACGAGGCGCTTGAGCGCGGCCACCAAGTGACGATGTTCCATCGCGGCCTGACCAACGCGGACCTCTTCCCCGAAGCCGAGCGCATCCACGGCGACCGGACGAAAGATCTAGACAAGCTCGGCGGCCGCACGTGGGACGCCGTGGTCGATACCTGCGGCTTTCGCTCCGACGTGGTGCGCGACTCGGCGCGCCGGCTGAGCCAGCGGGTCGGCCACTACACGTTCATCTCGAGTATCTCGGTGTACGCCGACCCCATGCCGGCCCACGCCGACGAGTCGGCGCCCCTCGCCATGCTTCCGGCTGGGGTCGAGGACGAGGACGACATCTCGACCTATGGCGCCCGCAAGGCGCTGTGCGAGCGCGCGGCCGAAGAGGAGATGCCGGGGCGCGTGCTCCACATCCGTCCCGGCCTCGTGGTCGGCCCTTACGATTACGTCGACCGCTTCGGCTACTGGGTGCGGAGGATCGCGGCGGGGGGCGAGGTGCTCTGTCCGGGACGCCCCGAGCGGCGGATCGAGCTCATCGACGTGCGCGACATGATGCATTGGAATCTCGATCTCATCGAACGAGGCGGCACCGGCCTCTTCAACGCCACCGGGCCCGAGTCGCCGCTCACTTCCCTCGACATGATGGAGGCCTGCCGGAAAGCGAGTGGAAGCGACGCCCGCTTGCTTTGGATCGAGGACGACTTCCTGGTCGAAAAAGAAGTCGGCCCCTTCGGCGAGATGCCGTTCTGGCTTCCCGAAAGAGATTTCCCGCACGCCTTCGAAGTGGATTGCCGCAAAGCCTTCGCGGCCGGCCTTCACTTCCGGCCGCTGGTCGAGACCTGCGCCGACGTGCTGGCGTGGGATCGCGCGCGCGACCTCGCCAAGGAATCGGCGCCGCAGCGCCGGCTCAAGTTCCTGGGCCAGGTGGGCATGAAGCCCGAGCGCGAGAAAGCGCTGCTCGCCGAGTGGCGCGAGCGCTCGCGGGCGAGCGCCTAGTGGCCGAGCGCATTCTCGTCATTCGCTTTGGTTCCCTGGGCGACGTCATTCTCACCTTCGGGGCCGGCGAAGCGCTGGCGCGCGCCCGTCCCAACGCCCAGCTCGTCTACCTCGTGAAGTCCCCGTACGCCGACCTGGTGGCGGCGCAGCCGTGGGTGAGCGGGGTGCGCGCGCTCACCGACGAGCAGCGCGGTTTCTGGAAGGGACGCGCCTTCAAGAAGGATCTCCAGCGCGAAGGCTGGAGCGCGGTGCTCGATCTCCAGGACAACCCGAGGAGCCGCTGGTTCGCGCGCGGGCTCGCGCCCTTGTCGGCGCGCTGGAATGCGGAGCGCGGTGCCCGGCGTGCCTGGGTGCGAACCCGATCGGTGCGCGGCCTCGGCATCCGTCCCCAGCCCGTTCGCCAAGCCTGGATACGATTCAAGGACGCGGCGCGAGACCTGGGTGCGGGCGAGGCTCTGCCGCCGCGCGTGCAGGTTCCCGAGGCGGCGGACCAGCGAGCGCAGATGTTTTTCGACGAGTGGGCGAGCGTGAGCCCGGCGCCGGTCATGGCGGTGGCGCCGGCCGCGGCGTGGCCGACCAAGGAGTGGCCCGAGGAGCGCACGATCGAGCTCGGCAAGCGCCTGTGCGCCACCGGCTGGCGCGTCCTCCTCGTGTGTCGCGCCGAGGAACGCGCGCGCCTGAAAGAGATCGGCGCCTGGGTGTCGGGCGAGCCCTCGGCGCGCTGGATGACCACCGATCTCTTGACCGTGGCCGCCGCGCTCGGCAAGGCGCGCGCCGCGGTGGTTCCCGACTCCGGCCTCATGCATCTCGCGACCGCGGTGGGCACGCCCGTGGTCGCGCTCTTCGGATCGACCGTGCCCGAGCTGGGCTTCGCCCCAGCCGGGGCAGGGCACCGCATCATGCAGCGCGATCTCTCGTGCCGGCCGTGTCACGTGCACGGCCGCGAGCGCTGTCCCCTGGGCCATCACCATTGCATGACGCTCCTCGAATCCGATCCGGTCTACGAGGCGGCGACCGCGCTCGCGACCCAGCGCGTTGGCTGACCCGCGCGCCCTCTGCTAGGCTGCTGCCTTCTCGTCCCACCCGTTGGAGAGGAGTTCCGTGAGCTCGACTCAGAAAGCCGCGGCGCCGGCCGCCGGCTCGGATTACGCCCACAAGCTGCCCCCTCAGGAGGAGGATTTCTCCGGCTGGTACACCACGCTCGTGCGCGCTGCGCAGCTCGCCGATTACGCGCCGGTCAAGGGCTGCATGGCCATCCGTCCCTACGGCTTCGCCCTGTGGGAGAACATGCAGCGGCTGCTCGACGCCCGCATCAAGGCCACGGGCCACGTGAATGCCTATTTCCCGCTCCTCATTCCGGAATCCTTCCTGCAAAAAGAGGCGGAGCACGTCGGGGGCTTCGCGCCCCAGGTGGCGTGGGTGACGCAGGGCGGCGACGACGAGCTGGAAGAGCGCCTGGCCATTCGCCCGACGTCGGAAGCCATCATCTGCCACTTCTATTCGAAGTGGATCGAGTCCTATCGCGATCTTCCGGTGCTCATCAATCAGTGGGCCAACGTCATGCGCTGGGAGAAGGTGACGCGGCTCTTCCTGCGCACCACCGAGTTCCTGTGGCAGGAGGGGCACACGGCGCACCGCACGGGCGAGGAGGCCGAAGAGGAGACCTTGCGCATGCTCGAGGTCTACCGCGCCTTCCTCGAGGAGGACCTCGGCGTGCCCGTGCACAAGACGCTCAAGACCGAGTCGGAGAAGTTCGCGGGCGCCGAGCGCACCTATTCGATCGAAGCCCTGATGAAGGACGGCAAGGCATTGCAGGCCGGCACCTCGCACTTTCTCGGCACCCACTTCGCCAAGGTGTTCGAGATCACGTTCCAGGACGAGACCGGCACGCGCCAGTTCGTGCATCAGACGTCGTGGGGCACGACCACCCGCCTGATCGGCGCCATCATCATGACCCACGGCGACGACACGGGCCTGCGGCTGCCGCCCCGGGTCGCTCCCTATCAGGTGGTCGTGGTGCCCATCTACCGCAAGGCCGAGGAGCGTGACGCCGTCTACGCCTTCGTGGATCGCGTGAAAGCGGCTCTGGCGGCGGCCGGCATCCGCCACACCGTCGACACCGACGACACCCAGAGCCCGGGCTTCAAGTACAACGAGTGGGAGAGGCGCGGCGTGCCGGTGCGCTTCGAGGTGGGGCCGCGCGACGTGGCCGCCGAGCAGGTGTTCGCCGCGCGCCGCGACAAGAAGGAGAAGACGCCGATTCCGCTCGCCTCGCTGGCCGAGCGCACGCAGGCGCTGCTCGACGACGTGCAGGCCGGGCTCTTCCAGCAGGCGCTCGATTTCCGCGCCGCCCACACCTTCGACGCCGACTCGCTCGACGACATGGCGCGCATCCTCGAGGACAAGCGCGGCTTCGTGCGGGCGCGCTGGTGCGGGAGCGCCGACTGCGAGGCCCAGGTGAAGGACAAGCTCTCGGCCACGATCCGCGGCCTGCCGCTCGGCGAGGCCGACGATCCGGGCCCGTGCGTGGTCTGCGGCAAGGCCTCGCCGCGGCGCGTCCTCTTCGCCAAAGCCTACTGACGGGGGCGCCACGCTCGGCGTCCGCCTTCCCAACTGGCTCGGCGACGCGATGCTCGCGCGGCGCGCGCTCGATGCGCTCGGCGCTCGCGCCGGTCGCGAGAGCTTGATCCTGGCCGCGCCCGCCGCCATCGCGTCGATTCTCGAGCCCGACTATCCGGGGGCGGGCTGGCTGCCCGTGGAAGGGCGCGGCTTGGCCGGGGCGCGCCGCCTCGGTCTGGCGTTTCGCCAGGCCAAGATCGACCGCCTCGTCCTTTTTCCCTCGTCGCTTTCGTCGCGCATCACGGCTCTCTACTCGGGAGCTCGCGAGCGCATCGGACACGGTCCACGCGGCTGGGATCTCGAAGCTCTCGTCGGACTCACCCAGCGAGTTCCCTCGGGTCGTCGCGGCGCGAGACATCTCGAGGAGGAGTATCTCGATCTCGCGCGAGCCGCGGGTGGCGAGACAGGCGCGGCTCGACGCCTCCGGGTGGCTCCCGAGGCGAAGGCCAAGGCAGAGGACTTGCTCTCGAACCTCGGCGACTTTCTCGCCCTCGCCCCGGGAGCGCGCTACGGGCCCGCCAAGCGCTGGGCGCCCGATCGCTTCGCCCAAGTGGCGCGCGCCTGGAAGCGGGGGGCCGTGGTTCTGGTCGGCCAGGCCGCGGACGCGCCCGCGACCTCGGCGGTCGCGTCGCTCTTGCATGGCGCAGTCGTCGATCTCACGGCAAAGACCGATCTTCCCACACTCGCGGCCGTGCTCGAGCGAGCGGCCCTCGTGCTCTCGAACGACTCGGGCGCGGCCCATGTCGCGGCCGCGCTCGCTCGCCCCACCATCATCATCTTCGGATCGACGGACCCGCGCTGGACCGCGCCGCGCGGAGACCACGTCACCTGGATCTGGGACCGCGTGCACTGCGCCCCGTGTTTCCGCAAGGAATGTCCCTACGAGGATGCGTACGCCTGCCTGCGCATCGTGGAGAGCGATCGCGTGATCGCCATGCTGCCGCATTGAGAGCCGTGTTCGGGATCGCCTCCCGGAACGAGGTCGCCACGCATCGCCAAGTGGCGCGGGCTCTCGAGGCACGAGGGCACGACATCGCCGTCTATGAAGGGCCGTGGCGCGGCTGGCTGGACGCGTTTGCCGCCGCACGCCTGTTCGCCGCCCGCAATGCCGAGCTTGCCGTGGTGGAAGGTCCGCGCTCGTTCGCGATGTTCGGTTGGGCCCGGCTGCTCCATCCATCGACCACGGTCACCGGGCTCGCGGCGACCGATGCCGAGGCGGCGGAGCGCGAGCTGGAGGGTGTGCGGAGCCGGGCGCACCGCTACCGGCGGGCCGTGTTCCTCGATCGCGACGGCACCTTGATGCCCGAGATCGGCGCCCTCGGCAGGCCCGAGGCCGTGCGTCTCATGCCGGGCGTGGCGCCCGCCCTGCGTGCCCTGCAGGCGGGGCGCTACGAGCTGGTCGTGGTCTCGAATCAATCGGCGATCGGGCGCGGCGCCGTAACCGCCGAGCAGGTGACGGCGGTGAACGCCGCGCTTCGCCGGGCGCTGCGTGCCGAGGGCGTCGAGCTCGCCGGCCTCTTCCTCTGCCCGCACCGCCCCGAAGACGGCTGCGATTGCCGCAAGCCGCTCCCCGGGCTCTTGCTCCAGGCCGCGACCGCTCTCGACCTGTCGCTCGCGCGCTCGTGGCTCGTCGGCGATTCGACGCGCGACACGCAAGCCGCCGCCCGAGCCGGCG
>DATFWU010000217.1:0-6796 GCA_035259005.1 Candidatus Eiseniibacteriota bacterium | reverse complement strand
CACCGCGGCGGGACTCTTGACCGCGCTCGTGGGACGCCTTCTCGTGCGCTGGCTGCGCGCGCGCAACGTCGGCCTCGCGCACTGGCTGGACGGCGAGCTGGCCGCGGGACACGCCTCGGCCATCGATCGCGCCCACACGCTCGGCGTGTTCCACGCTTTCGCCATCGGCGCCGGCTTTACGCTCGGCGCCACCGTGGCCCTGGCCGCGGTGGGCCGCGCCGCGGTGCGCTTCGACGCGCTGGCACTCGAGCGCGCCTGCACCCTCGCCGAGCCCGCGCTCTGGGGCCTGGGGGCCGGGCTCGCGGTACGCCAGCTCGTGGCCGGCGGGCGGCACACGCGCCTACTCTTTCTCGCCGCGCTCATCTTCTGGGTGGCGGTGCGGTGGCTGGGACGATGATGCGCGTGCGCAAGATCGACCTCGCGCGCGTGGTGGCGCGGAGCTTCCTGCTCCAGGCGCTGTGGAACCCCGAGCGCCAGCAGGGCGCGGGCTTCGCGCTCGCGCTCCGTCCCCTCTTCGGCCGGCTGTTCGGAAGAGAAGGGGAGGCGCGGGCGCTGGCCCGCCACACCGGTTACTTCAACACGAATCCCGCCTTCGCTTCCTACGCCCTCGGCGCCGTGGGGCGTCTCGAAGCCGATCGCGCCGAGGGAGCGGAGATCCCGGCCGAGGCGGTGGACCGCGCCAAGGCCACGCTCGGACCGGCGCTCGCCGCGCTCGGCGATTCCCTCATCTGGTCCACGATGCGGCCGGTGGCGGCGGCGCTCGGCGTGACCTGGGTGCTGGCGGGCAGCGCCTACGGTCCGCTCCTCTTCCTTCTCCTATACAATGCGCTTCATCTCTACGTGCGGGTGCGCGGGGTCTTGGTCGGCTGGCGGCTCGGCCTCGGCTTCTGGGAAGAAGGCATGCGCCGCCGCCTGCAACGGCTGCGCGTCGGGCTTCGCGTCTGCGCCGTGGTCGGCGCGGTGGCGCTCGCCGACGCCATGGTGCGTCACGTCGCGGCCGCGCCCAGCGACACGGCACCGGGCGCGCTGGTGGTCGGCGCCGGTCTCGGGCTCGCGTGGGGCGAGGGGCGTCGGCTCTCGGCGAGCCTCGTCGGACTCGGCCTCTTTTCGCTCGCGCTCGCGTGGGCGACGCTCGTACGTTGACGCGATGAAGGAAGCCGTGTTGCAGCTCGCGCACCAGGACGCCTTCCACCTCCGGCCGGCGAGCAAGTTCGCGCGGGTGACGAGCCGCTATCGCTCGCGCATCTGGGTCGAGCGCGAGGGCGTCGAGGTGGACGGGAAGAGCGTTCTCGGATTGCTCCTGCTCGCGCCCCTCGCCGGCCTCGAAGTCCACGTGCGCGCCGAGGGGATCGACGAGGACGAAGCGCTCGAGGCGATCCGGCATTACTTCGATCAGGACCAGCAGCAGTTCGAGGAGGACGGGCTTGGCGAAGGGTAAGACGCTCACCGGCATCGCGGCTTCGCCGGGCTTCGGCGTGGCCCGGGCCCTCATTCTCACGAGCCCCGAGGCCTCGGAGTCGCGGCGCATCGCGCCCGCGCAAGTGGAGCTCGAGGTCGCTCGCCTCGCCCACGCCGTCGAGCGCGCCACGGCCGAGCTGCGCCAGGCGGTGAGCGAGCTCGAGGAGCTGGGCGAGAAGATCGCCAAGGACATGGTCGAGGTCGAGCTCACGGTGCTCGAGGATCCGGCCACGCTCACGGCGTTTCAGGACAAGGTGCGCCAGGAGCATCTCCCGGCGGAGGCGGCGGTGCAGGCGGTGGCGGCTCCCTTCACCGCGCGCTACGCGCAGGCAGGGAGCGAGCGCTTCCAGGACCGTGCCTGGGAGCTGGCGGCGGCTTTCCGCGCCGTGATCAACCATCTCCAACGCCGCGCGCTGCCGCGCTTCGGCGAGCTGACCGAGCCCGTGGTCGTGGTGGCCAAGGATCTCGCGCCGCACGAGACCATCCGCTTCGACGAGCATCGCGACAAGATCGCGGGCATCGCCACCGAGCGCGGCGGGCGCACCTCGCACTTCGCCATCCTAGCGCGCACCTTCGGCATTCCCTGCGTGGTGGCGCTGCCGCACATCACCACGGAGACGGCGGCGGGCGAGTGGATCGCGGTCGACGGCTTCAGCGGGACGGTCGAAGTGCGGCCCTCGGCGCGCGCGCTCGACCGCCATCGCCGCCGCCAGAAGCTGCTCGCCGCGCAAGGCGAGCGGCTGTCCGCGCTCGCCGCCGAGCCCTGCCGCATGAAGGACGGAAAGCCGGTCGAGCTTTCGGCCAACATCGAGCTGCCGGCCGAGGTCGAGCACGTGCTGCTCTCGGGCTCGCAGGGCATCGGCCTCTACCGCACCGAATTCTTCTATCTCGACCGCCCGCATCTGCCCTCGGAAGAGGAACAGTTCCAGGCCTACTCCTCGGTGGCCGAGCGCTTGGCGCCGCGTCCCGTGATCATCCGCACCATGGACCTGGGCGGCGACAAGGTGGCCTCCTATCTCGGCGCCACGAAGGAAGCCAATCCGTTCCTCGGCTGGCGCGGCATCCGCTTCGCGCTCCAGCACCCGGCCATGTTCCGCACCCAGCTGCGCGCCATCTACCGGGCCGGCATGGCCGGCAACCTGCGCATGATGTTCCCCATGGTGACCACGTGCTCGGAGCTCGACGACGCCCTGGCGCTCGCCGCCGACGTGCGCGCCGAGCTCAAGCGCGAGGGCGCCTCGTTCGACGCCGACCTCGAGATCGGCATGATGGTGGAGACGCCTTCGGCGGTGTTCGCCGCCGATCTCATGGCGCGCCGCGTGCGCTTCTTCTCCATCGGCTCCAACGATCTCATCCAGTACACGCTGGCCATGGACCGCGGCAACGAGCGTATCGCCCATCTCTACGAGCCGCTCGAGCCGGCGGTGCTGCGCGCCGTAGACCAGACGGTGCGCGCCGGACACGGCGCCGGCATCTGGGTCGGCCTGTGCGGCGAGATGGCGGGGGACCCGCGCGTGGCCGTGCTCCTGGTCGGCTTGGGGCTCGACGAATTGAGCGTGAGCCCCTTCGACGTGCCGCGCGTCAAGGCGGCCCTGGCCTCGGTCGATTGCGGCCGCGCCCAGGCGATCGCCCAACACTGCCTGACGCTTGCCTGCGCCCCCGACATCCGCGAGTACTTGCGCCGCGAGCTCAATCCGCTTCTTCCCGGCTTCCTGCTCGGCGAGGCCGAGCGCGGCGACGCCGAGAGCGAAGTCTCCGAATCCTCCGAGCCTTCCAAGGCCGAGCCTCGATGAGCGATCGGCTGGAGCCGGCCGCGCTCCGCGCCCACGATCCCCAAGGCATGGAAGACCTGGTGCGCTCGTGGCCGGCGCAGATCAAAGACCAGCGCGCCGCACTGGCCCGCTCGCCGTGGCCCCGCTTGGCTCAGAGCCAGCCGCCGCGGATCATCGCCGTCGGTGCCTTGGGCGGCTCGGCCACCGCCGCCGAGCTGGTGCGCGGCCTGGTCGAGGACACGCTGCCGGCTCCCTTCCTCATCGTGCGCGAGTACGCCTGGCCGGCGGCGCTCGGCCAAGGCAGCCTGTGCGTTCTCTCCTCTTATTCGGGCAATACGGAGGAGACACTCGCTCTCTACGACGACGCCGCAAGGCGAGGAGCGGCCCGCGCCGTGATCAGCTCGGGGGGCGAGATCAGGCGCCGGGCCCAGGCCGACGGAGTGCCGTATGTCTCGTTGCCTTCGGGGCTTCCCCCTCGCGCGGCCCTCGGATATAGTCTGGTTTCCTTGCTCGAGCTCCTGCCATCGCTTGGCTTCGGAGGCCTGGGCGAGGAGGCGCTCTCGGAGGCCGAGCAGGTGCTCGCCGCCGGAGATCGCCGGCTCGCCCCCGAGTCGCCGGAAGCCGAGAATCCCGCCAAGAGACTTGCCCTGGCCCTGCACGGCCGCGTCGTGGTGATTTACACGGCAGCGCGCTTTCTGGCCGGAGCGGGCTTGCGGTGGAAGGGGCAGGTCAACGAGAACGCCAAGACGCCGGCCTTCTCGAACGCCCTGCCCGAGCTGAACCACAACGAGAGCGTGGGCTGGGAAGCGCTGCGCTCGCTCCACGATCGCTTCGGCGTCGTCTGCCTGCGCGATCCGGAAGAGCACCCGCGGGCCGCGGCCCAGATGGAGTGGACGCGCGGCATGCTCGCGGAGGAGGGGATCGTGGTCACGGAGGCGCGCTCGTCGGGGACGAGCCGGCTCGCACGGCTCCTCTCGCTGGTGCAGCTGGGCGACTGGGTGAGCTTGTATCTCGCGGCGCTGGCGGGCGTGGATCCTTATCCGATCGTCAAGATCGACGCCTTGAAGCGGACCCTGGAGACGACGCGTTGACGGCGGAGAAGGCTCGGGAGCTGACCGCGATCGTGCCCGTGGCGGGCGTCGGCACGCGCTTGCGACCGCACACGCACACGACGCCGAAGGCGCTCTTGTACGTGGCCGGTCGTCCGATCCTCGCGCACATCCTGGACGACCTGCTCGCCCTGGGCGTGCGCAAGCTCGTCATGGTGGTGGGCCACATGGGCGAGCGCATCCGCGACTACGTGGACGCGCGCTACGCGGCCACCGACCTCGCGGTCTCCTACGTCGAACAGAAGGAGCCGCAGGGTCTGGGCCACGCCATCCACCTGGCGGCTCCCCTGGTGGGCAAGGGCCCGATCCTGATCCTGCTCGGCGACACCATCTTCCGCGCCGATTTCTCGAAGCTGGTGAGCGGAGGGGCGAGCGCGATCGGGGTCAAGGCGGTCGACGATCCGCGCCGCTTCGGCGTGGTCGAGGTCGAAGGCGGGCGGGTGAAGCGCCTGGTGGAGAAGCCGGACGTGCCACCGTCCCACCTCGCCATCGTGGGCGTGTACTACCTGACGGACGGGGCGCCGCTGTTCGCCGCGCTCGACGAATTGGTGAAGCGCGATCTGCGCACGCGCGGCGAGTATCAGCTCACCGACGCGCTCCAGCTCGTGATCGACCACGGGCACGAGATCCGAACCTTCCCGGTCGAAGGTTGGTACGACTGCGGCAAGACGGAGACGCTGCTCGAGACCAACCGGCAGCTCCTCGAGCTGGCCGGCGGCGCGCCCACCGTGCCCGGCTCGGTGGTGCTGCCGCCGGTGGCCATCGAGCCCGGAGCCGAGATCGTCAACAGCGTGATCGGCCCGCACGTCTCGATCGCCACCGGCACGACGGTGAAGAACTGCGTGGTGCGAAACTCGATCATCAATCCCAACGCCCGCGTCGAGGACATCCTGCTCGAGGAATCCCTCGTGGGAGAGAACGCGGTGGCGCAGGGCGTGTTCCAGAGTCTCAACGTGGGGGATTCCTCGGAGGTGCGATTCCTGTGAGCTCCGTGACTTCGAAGACCGAAACGCCGGCGCAGTCGGCGCCGCGCAAGGACGCAGGGCGCGAGACGGCGCGCGCTTATCTGTTCACCTCGGAGTCGGTGACCGAGGGCCATCCCGACAAGATCGCCGACCAGATCTCCGACGGCGTGCTCGACGCGCTCCTGGCCCAGGATCCGACGAGCCGCGTGGCCTGCGAGGTGCTGGTCACCACCGGGCTCGCCTTCGTGGCCGGCGAGATCTCGAGCAAGGGCTACGTCGAGATCCCGCGCCTGGTGCGCCAGATCATCGGCGACATCGGCTACGACAGCGCCGAGTATGGCTTCGACAGCCATACCTGCGCCGTGATCACCGCCATCGACGACCAGTCGGGCGACATCGCCATGGGCGTGGACAAGGGCGGGGCGGGCGACCAGGGTCTCATGTTCGGCTATGCCTGCCGCGAGACCAAGGAGCTCATGCCGCTGCCCATCATGCTGGCGCACCGGCTCACGCGGAAGCTCTCCGAAGTGCGCCGCTCGGGTCAGCTCACGTACTTGCGGCCGGACGGCAAGAGCCAGGTCACGGTGGAGTACGAAGGCCATCGCCCGGTGCGCATCGACACCGTCGTGCTCTCCACGCAACATCATGCCGAGGTCAAGCAGGAAAAGATCGCCGCCGATTTGAAGGAGCTCGTGATCGCTCCCGTGCTGCCCCCCGAGCTCGTCGACTCCAAGCGGCCGATCAAGCATTACATCAACCCCACCGGCCAGTTCGTGAAGGGCGGCCCCATGGCCGACACCGGACTCACCGGACGGAAGATCATCGCCGACACCTACGGCGGCGTGGGCTCGCACGGCGGCGGCGCGTTCAGCGGCAAGGATCCGACCAAGGTGGACCGCTCGGCTTCGTACGCGGCGCGCCACATCGCCAAGAACCTGGTGGCGGCCGAGCTGTGCGAGCGCTGCGAGATCCAGATCGCCTACGCCATCGGCGAGCCCGATCCCGTGTCGGTCATGGTCAACACGTGGGGCACGGGCGTGCTGCCCGACTCCGAGCTGACCCGCCGCGTGCTCGCCGTCTTCGACCTCAAGCCCTTGTCCATCATTCGCGACCTGAATCTCCGCCGTCCCATCTTCAAGCGCACGGCGGCTTACGGTCACTTCGGCCGCGAGGAAGACGGATTCACGTGGGAGAAGACCGACCGCGTGGACGATCTCAAGAGAGGATGAACTCGATGACCGCCTCCGCCGTGAAACCCGACAAGCACGATGTCGCCCACCTCGAGCTCGCCCCCGAGGGCAAGCGCCGGATCGAGTGGGCCGGCCGCCAGATGCCGGTGCTGGCCGCGATCCGCGAGCGCTTCGACAAGGAGAAGCCCTTGCACGGTGCGCGCATCGCCGCCTGCCTGCACGTCACGAGCGAGACCGCGAACCTCATGCGCACGCTGGCGGCGGGCGGAGCCGAGATCGCGCTTTGCGGCTCCAATCCCCTC
>DATFWU010000216.1:0-14202 GCA_035259005.1 Candidatus Eiseniibacteriota bacterium | reverse complement strand
TCGACGCGGTAGTAGCGCGCCGACGTCCACGCCCGCTCGGGCGCCGCGCCGGGCCCGCTCTCGCGCACGCGCACCAGGAACACGCCCTCGGGGGAATCCAGCTCGCCGCGTCCGTCGCGATCGAGGGCGATCGTCGTGCGGTACCCGGTCGGCGCCTCCTCGGGCTTGGAGATCCAGTCCAGCTCGTAATGGCGATCTCCCCCCGTTGGCAGATTCACGGTCACCACGACGCGGCGGCGGGTGGACGGATTCCACGGCAGAAGCACGATCTCGACCGGCTGGGAGCCGGCCTTGAATGGCGTCTTGGTCACCCGGCAGTACTGTCCCGCGCTCGTGGTCGCCACCAGGTCCACGGCCACGCTGCGCTCGAGGCCGCCGATCTGAAACACGCCACGTTCGTCCGTCCAGGTCTCCGCGAAGGCTTTGTTGTCGCCGTGGTGGAAGGCCTGCACGCGCAAGCCAGTCAGAGTGCCCGCGCCCTGGCGCCGCACCACGCCCTCGAAGGACGCGAGCTTGGTCACCGTGAGATCCACGGTGGCCGCGTCCTGGGCGGACACGAGCACGGTGCTCACCGGACCGCCTCCCGGCGCCAGGGTGGGAGGCAGCGAGTCGACGCGCACCGAGACTTCGTACTGGCCGGGGGCCAGGTCGCGGAACGAGAAAGCGCCCTGCGCGTCGGTGACCGCGATCTTGATCTGGCCCCGCCCGCCCGCAACGTGGGCGCTCTTGGAAGCGGTGAGGAAGTCACCGAGACGCAGGGCCGAGACCCACACGCCGTTCGACGGCTGGCCGCCCGGAACCAGGGTGACCGAGCCCTTGATGTCGGCCGCCAAGGCATCGCCATGGAGGACGAGCGTCGCCACGACAAGCAAGCTGGCGAAGACCAGGAAATGTCGATGGCAGCGCAACATGGATGGCCTCGTGACGGGCGGAAGGAGTCCGCGTCCGTTATCGGCCGAAAATGCCAGGAATTGAGGCGGTCAGCGGCGCTGCAGGCGATAGAACAGGTAGGCGGCCCAGCTGCCGAACAGGAGGGTGGGGGCCCAGCCGGCGAGCCACGGGGGCAGGATGGCGCCCTCGCCCAGGATCTGGAAGAAGCGCAAGACGCCGAAGTAAGCGAAGGCGATGGAAACCGAGAGCCCGAAGGAGAGCGCGGGCGTCGGCGTGCGCAGCTCCATGGCCAGCGCGCATCCGATCACGGCCACGATCAGGTTGACGAGCGGGAAGGCGAGCTTGACGTGCAGCTTGGTCTTGAAGGGCCCCACTTCCATGCCACGCGCCGCCGCGCGCACGAGATAGCGCCTGAGATCGAAGTAGCCGAGCTCGTCGGGATCGTCCGGCGGCGAGCCGAAATCCTCCGGCCCCTCGAGCGAGGCGAAACGCAAGCGGTCGAAGGGCCGCGCCCGCTCCAGGCTGTCGGCGTCGAAGGTGCGGTCGAATCCCTGCTTGAGCACCCACGCGCCGCCGTCCCACTCGCCCAGGCGCGCGTCGATCCGGCGCGTGAGCCGGCCGCTCTCGTAGCGGTAGATGCTGATGTCGTGCATGCGCCGGTCGGGGACGAAGTAGAGCCGCACCACGTAGACGTATCCGTTCTGCCCGCGCACCGTGACATCGGTGCGCTCGTCCTTGGGTGGCGGGGGAACCTTGTCGATCTCCTGCTCGAGAATGCGGTCCCGCTCGGCGTTGGCGCGCGGCACCACGAGCTCGCCCAGGGCGAAAGAGCCGAACGAGCACAGGGCCGCCACGAAAAGCACGGGCAGGGCCACGCGCGCCAGGCTCTCGCCGGCGGTGGCGATGGCCACGAGCTCGCGAAAGCGCGCCATCTGGCCGAGGGTGAGGAAGGTCGCCAGAAGGACGGCGATGGGCAGCATCATCACGAGCACGTAGGGCGCGCGATAGGCGAAGTAGCGGAAGAGGGTCCACGCGGAAGCGCCGTGATCCAGGAAGCGGCTCAGCTTGTCGATGAACTCGAGCGCGAGGAAGAGGGTGACGAAAGAGAGGAGCGCGAATCCGAGCGCCGGCAGGAACTGTCCCAGGACGTAACGATCGAAGATCTTCATCCCGCGGGCTCCAGGCGGGCGAGCGCCGGCGGGCGCGCGCGAGCGGCGCGGGCCGCGCCCAGGCGCACGTCACAGGTGGCGAGCGTCCAGGCGAGCCCCAGCGCGCCGAGCAGGATGTCGGGCAGCCACATGGCGAGAAGCGGAGACAGAATCAGCCGCTCCGCCAATCCTTCGCCCACCACGAGACACATGTAATAGAAGAGAAAGAAGACGAGGCTCAGGAAGCCCACGGTGAGCCCGCCGCGGCGCACGCGCACGCCGAGCGGCGCTCCCACGAGGACGAACACGACGCAGGCGAAAGCCAGCGAGAACTTCTTGTGCAGCTCGACTTCGAGGAGCGCGATGCGCTTGCGATAGGTGTCGACCTCGAGGCGGGAGAGGTAGAGATCGGCGCGCGCGCCGGGCGGGATCTTGTCCTCGAGGCTCGAGCCGGGCCGGACCGCGCCCTGGATCGCCGCCCACCAGGTCTCGGGCGAGGGGCTTCCCAGCACCCAGGCGATGGTCTCGGGAGGCAGGTTGTGCGCCACCACGCGCTCGCGCAGGCGCTGCCTGGCCGAGGCCAGCATGTCGCGCGCGATGTTGCGCTCCTGCTCGAGCTGCTCCGTGGACATCTCGCGCTCGGAGCGCGTGGCGCGGATCTGGCGCTCGAGAATCTCGCCCGCGCCGGCCACGTTGATGACGTGGGTGTCGAAGCGCATGACCCGGTAGGTGTTGGGATCGGGAGCGTCGGCGGGCTCCATGTGCAGCTCGCCCTCGTACAGGGTGAGCACGGCCGTGGAGCCGTCGGGGGTGTACCCAAGGTGCCCCCGGCGGGCCACGATCAAGGTCGGGCTCGGTCCCTCGGCGAACTCCAGCAGGGACACCCCGTGCAGGTCGTTGGTCCGGCCGTCCAGACTGTCCACGAGCACCCGGTAGCCCGGGAAGTCGTCATTGAACACGCCCTGCTTGAGCCGGATGGTGGGTCGCTTGCGCCCGATGTCGGCCAGCAGGTTGGCGTAGGCATGATTCGACTCCGGCAGGACGGCGGAGTTGAAATAGGCCAGTCCCAGGCTCAGCAGAAAGGCCGTCACCAGGGGGCCGACGATGGCCTGGAACAGGTTGATCCCACTCGACTTGATGGCCACGATCTCAAGGTCCTGGCTCATCCGGCCGAAGGTCACCAGGGAGGCGACGAGCACTCCGCAGGGAATGGAGAGCGCCGCCATGTACCCCAAGCTGTAAAGGAAGATCTGGCCCACGGCCCAAAGGGGGATGCCCCGACGGATCCAGAGGTCCAGATAGTCCACCAGGAGCTCGACTTGGAACATCCCGGTGACCACCCCGAAGCCGATCAGGCCCGGAACCAAGTGTTGGCGGAGGACGTACCAACGTAGGGTGCGCACGGGCTTGAACTTACCCCGAGAACCACGGGCCGGCAAACCGCGCGGAGCCGACCCAGGGGTAGAGGGTCCCGATCCAAGCTTCCCGCCGGCCCGTGCTCGCCTCCTCATGGATCCCGATGCGTCCTAGCCGCCTCGTCACGACGTGGATGGTGGTCCTGTCGCTCGCCGGCCTGTCGCTCCCCTGGAGCGAGGCCCGGGCGCAGTCGGCCATCGCTCCGCCCGTGTGGATGCCTCCTCCGCCACCGGCCGGAAGCCAGCCCACTCCCACCCAGCCGATCCCCAGTCTCGAGCCCCGTCCCACCCCGTCACAGGCCACGCCTTCCAATACACCGTATCTCGGGTGGACGCCCTGGATTCCCATGGGCTGGTTTCCACCCTATCTGATGAAGGGGGATCTGTTCGGAAGCGGCAACAACAGGGAGATCCTGAAGCCGCAGATCGACGCCCGCACCGTGCAGGTGAGCGTGGACCCGGACAACGGCACGATCACCTCGTCGCTCAGCGCCGCCGACGTGCCGCTCGGGCCGACCCGCACCGAGACCATCGACCAGTACGCGAGCCGCATGCTGGCCACCGGCTTCCGCCAGGAGTGGGTGGACCAGTCGCTGCAGCGCATCAACCAGGTGCCCACCGAGGCCGCGTCCAACACGCGGCCCGGATTCGCGATCGCCCTGCCGATCACGCTGCCCAAGGCGGCCAGGAGCTTCCTCGGCGATGCGCCCCCGGCGCTCAACGTGAGCGGATCGGAGCGGCTCGCGCTCTCGGGCACCAGCAATTGGACCAACCAGGCCAGCGCCTTCGGCACCAAGCCGTCCTTGTTCCCGCAGCTCGACATGCAGCAGGACCTCAACATCAACGTCACCGGCACGCTCGGCGACAAGGTAGCGGTGGACGTCACGCAGTTCTCCGGCGTGCAGTCGCCGCTCTCCAACCGCATCGCGCTCCGTTTTTCGGGCGACGAGGATCAGGTCATCCAGAAGCTGGATCTGGGCAACACGAACCTGAGCCTGCCCAACACGCAGTACGTCTCCTACAGCGGCCGCAATGACGGGCTCTTCGGCGTCATGAGCCAGCTCAAGGTCGGCGGCACGGACCTCAGCGTCATCGCCTCCAAGCAGGAAGCGCGCAGCGAGCGCACGCAGTTCACCGGCAGCACCCAGTACCGCAGCGTGAACATCGAGGACTGGCAGTACATCCAGCGCACGTACTTCTTGCTCGAGCTGCCCGACTCGCTGGTCGACGCCAACGGCGACGTGCGCCCCGACGCGCCCTACATCTTGGACATCAACTCGGTGAACGTCTACGTGGACGATCGCTCGAGCGAGAACCTGACCAACAAGACGCCGGGTGTCGCCGAGGTCGCCGATCCGCGCCCGGGAGCGCCGGTGGATACGTCGGCCATCTCGGGCAACTTCAACCACCTCACGCCGCTCAAGGACTTCGAGATCCGCCGCGACCTGTTCGGCGACCACTTCCCGGTGGTCGTCCTGCAGACGGCGATCCCGGAGAACGCGGTTCTGGCCGTCACCTACAGCGACACGCGCGGGCCGGTGGGCAGCGGCACCCCGGACGCGGCCGGAAAGCTTCGTCTCAAGCTCATCAAGGCGGCCTACCAGGACCTTCCCTCCGATTCCACGAGCGCGGCGCGCTACGCCGACAAGGGCGCGCTGGCCTCGACCCGCGAGTACGAGCTGCGGAACTTCTACGACCTGGGCACGCAGGGGATCGATCCCGCCAAGGCCGTGATCCAGGTGCGCCGCAACTCGGGAGGCGGCTCGAAGGACTACAACGAGTCGTTCACCGATCCGCAGACCGGCAACAACATCACCTACCTGGAGGTCACGGGCCTCGACCTCTTGAGCCAGACCCAAGGCGGCACGCCGCAGCCCGGCCATGACGGGCAAGTCGACCGCTTCACCGATTTCAGCTTCGTGGACTGGACGAAGGGCATTCTCTACTTCCCGGATCTGCGCCCCTTCGCGCCACGCTTCGATCGGCCGGGGGACAAGTACTTCGCCAAGACGCGCATCGCGCCCTACCCGATCGGCGAGCGCCGCCGCACCTTCAGCGCCAGCAAGGATGATCCGCAGGAGATCCAGGGCAACGACGCGCCCTACATGCTGCGCTCGCAGCAGGACCGCCAGGAAGCGAACACCTACTACATCTACGCCGAGCTGGCCTCGACAGGCGGAAGCGACGTGCTCTACCTGCGCAACACGCCCATCGTCGAGGGGTCCGAGATCGTGACCGTGAACGGCGAGACGCTGACCCGCGAGCAGGACTACCGGATCAACTACCAGACCGGAGAAGTCGACCTCTTGTCGGAGAAGGCGCGCAAGGGCGGGGCCAACCTCAACATCGACTACTCGTACGCGCCGCTCTTCTCGCAGGCCAGCCGCACCCTGGTGGGCAGCGCGATCAAGTTCCTGAACACCGAAAACTATTCGCTGGGCTCGGCCTTCATCTACGAGTCGAGGGGCTTGCAGGAGCAGCGCCCGCGCCTGGGCGAGGAGCCGACGCGCACGCTGATCGGGGATCTCAACGGCACCATCGACGTGAAGCCGCAGGCCATGACCACGCTCGTGAACCTGTTGCCCTTCTATCAGTCGCGCGAGCCGTCGCGGCTCACGCTGACGGCGGAAGGGGGAGGATCGATTCCCAACCCCAACACGAAGAACGAGGTCTATCTCGACGACTTCGAGGGGGCGCGCAGCTCGAGCGACCTGTCGATGGACGCGCGCTCCTGGTTCTGGGCGGCGCCGCCCATGGTGGCGACCGGGGCCTTCGACGACTCGATCAGCCACTACCGCGACAATGCCCAGCTCATCTGGTTCAACCCGTTCAACGTCGTCCAGCAGAAGGATCTTCGTCCCAACCTGACCCGCGCCGAGGACAGTCAGGCTTCGGTCAGCGTGCTGTCGTGGTGGGTGCCGCAGAAGTGGGGCCTGGCCACCAAGGACACCATGTGGTTCGGCCTCACCCAGGCGCTCGACCCCGATGGCGTCGACCTGTCGCGCAGCCAGTTCATCGACATCTGGCTGAACGACTTCCGCGACTTCCTGCGCGTGCGCCACAAAGGCGTCAAGCTGCACATCGATCTGGGCATCGTGAGCGAGGACGCGCAGCTCGCGCCCGACCAGCCGCCCAATGGCCACCTGGACTCGGAAGACCAGCCGCCCGTGGACAAGCAGCTGCAGCCCATCGAGGACACCGGGCTCGACTCCTTGACCGACGCGCAGGAGACCACGGTCTACGATCAGACCGCGCACTTGAACGCCAGCGCCACGGATCCCCACGGCGACGACTGGCGCCCGCCCAACACGGGCGAGGACAAGGATAAGTACAAAGAGTCTGATCCGCGGCGCTGGCGCTACAACAACGGCACCGAGAAGAACCAGCAGTACAAGGGCCTTCCCGACACCGAAGACCTCGACGGCAACGGCGAGCCCGAGAGCCGGAACAGCTTCTTCCGCTACACCATCGACCTCGGGGACACGATCTATCTCGACACTGACGTCTACGAGAAGTATTCCGGCCAGCCGGGTGTGCCGAATCCTCCCGACGCCGACAACGGCTGGCGCCGCTTCCTGATTCCGCTCGCCGATCCGCGGCGCGAGGATCACGGGCTGGCCGACATCCGCAACGTGAAGTACGCGCGCGTGTGGCTCGAGGGCGTGGCGGCAAGCGACCTGCCGCCGCTCTCGTTCGACCCCAACGTACCGACCCGGCCTTTGATCCAGTTCGCCCAGATCCAGATCGTCGGCAACCGCTGGGTGGCCAATCCGGTCGACTCGACGGCCGTGCCCTTCGGCGAGGACATCGTGGTGCGCACGGTGAACAATCGCGAGGACGCGGCGGTGTACGAGCCGCCGTTCGTTCCGCCGTCGCAGACCCAGGGTGGCTCGCAGGTGCAGCAGCAGGAGCAGTCGCTGGCGCTGCGCGCCACCAACATCGTGCCCGGCGGCGAGGTCAGCGCCTACCGTCCGACCACGCTGCCCGAGGACTACTCGCGCTACCGCGCCATCCGCTTCTATTCGGCGGCACTCGACTTCACGCCGCAGGACTCGCTGCGCTTCTTCGTCCGCTTCATCTCCGACGCGGGCAACGATCTCAACAACTACTACGAGTACTCGGCGCCGCTGCCGCCGACCGTGCCCCTGGGGTCGAAGCCCATCCCCTGGCAGCAGTACGACCTGGCGCTCACCGACTTCTCGAACCTGAAGATCAATCTGCCGCCCGATTCCTTGGAGGCCGAGACGGAGCGCCCGAGCATCCATGGGCTCGAGCGCTTGAAGCTCGTGGGGCGGCCCTCGTTCACGCGCGTGCAGCGCGTGGTCATGGGCCTCATGAGCGCCCGCGCCGCACCCGACTCCGCCGGCCGCGACTCCGCCTACACGGTCGGCCGCTCGGGCGCGGGCGAGCTGTGGATCGACGAGCTGCGCGCCGTGGACGTCGACCGAGACCACGGCTCGGCGCAGCGCGTGAGCCTGCTCACCAACTTCTCCGACCTCATGTCGCTCAACCTGTCGGTGGACCACCAGGACGCGAACTTCCAGCGGCTGGGTCAGGACCGCGGCAGCGGCAACGACTTCCGCAACGTGCGGCTCAGCGGCACCGTGTCCCTCGACCGCTTCTTCCGCGGCCAGGGCTTTGCCATCCCGCTCACCTTCGATTACCTGAACGGGCGCAGCCTGCCGCTCTTCCGCACCGGGCAGGACATCCGGCTCCGGCCTACCGACTCGGAGACCCAGCGCACGACGCAATGGGCGCGCAACTGGAACATCAGCTTCGCACACGCGGGCTCGCGCAACTTCCTGCTCAAGAACACGCTCGACGGCCTGACGTTCCGCTATTCGATGTCGGACTCCAAGAACCTGTCGCCGACCTCCTCGGACACCTCGCGCACCTTGAGCGGGAGCGGCCAGTATCTTCTCCAGCCGCGCGAGTGGTTCAGCGTCCCGATCCCTTCGTTCGGCAAGAAGCCGCTGCGCCTCTATCTCTTGCCGTCTTCGCTCCAGATGCGCTTCGACATGACGACGCGGCGCACCATCCAGTACGACCGCTTCGACGACGGCACGCACATCACGCGGCTCGGGCAGGTCTACTCGAAGGACGAGCTGTACACGTTTTCGGGCGCCTGGCGGTTCGTCGACCCGTTGGGGTTCTCGTTCACCAGCGTGCGCAACGCCAACTTGCCGGGCCTCGAGACCCTCCACCTCGGCGGCATCAACCTGGGCCGGCAGACGGCGTACAACCACCGCTTCGACGCGCGCTGGCCCTTCCACTTCGGGCCCTGGCTCTCGCCCGACATCGACGGCTCGACGCAGTTCGCCGAGCTGCGCGGGCCCGAGCTCTCGCCCGACCTGTCGCTGGCTTCGTATACCAACGGCGGCAACGTGAACTTCCGCTACACGATTCCGCTGACCCGGCTCGGTCATCCCTCGGCGCGCCGCGACACGTCGGGCTTGAACCTCCCGATCGGATTCCTGCTGTCGCGGCTGGGCGACGTCACGGCGCGTTTCACACTGAGCCGCACCACGGCCTACGGGCGCATCGAGGGTGTGCCCTCGGTCGGCTACAGGCTCGGCTTCGACCGCGAGCCCGGGTTCACCCCGGAAAATGGAAAGCCGGCCAGCGTGATCGCCAACGCGCAATCGTCCGAGGCCACGAACCTGGCACAAGTGCGCGAGGTGGCGACGCAGACCGTGCTGTGGCCGGGGGCCAGCGGAAGGCTGGCGTTCAACTACACCTACAACCGGCGCTCGTCGAACTACCAGTTCTACGAGACCAGCTCGGCCACCTGGCCGGATCTCTCCGGCGACTGGGGGTCGGTGGCGAAGTTCCTCCACCTCTCAGGCATCTTCCCGACGCTCTCGGCGCAGACCCGCTTCAACCGCCGCGTGGACGCCGAGGGGCTCTACAACCAGCAGCTGAGCTCGCGCACCACGTCGACCAACTGGCAGCCGATCCTGTCGATCACCGGCACGGCGAAATCGGGACTGCAGACCACGGTGGCGGCCGAGTACACCTCGTCCTTCCGCCAGGACTTCCGCAACTCGCTGGGCAATCCGACGGCCGGCTCGGTGAACACCCAGCAATCGAACACCACCGTGCACGCCGACTTCACCAAGACCCTGAACCCGGGCAGCACGTTCAAATTCCTGGGAATCTTCGGCACCAATCTCAAGAGCACCTTGACGCTGGCCTGGCGCAACTCCTACAACAAGCGCAAGGGTGGCACCACCATTCCCGGCGTGGCCAGCGTGGGAGGAGCGATCAACAACGACCGCATCGATTCTTCGCTCAGCGGCACCTACTCGTTCAGCCGCCAGGTGAACGGCACGGTGGGGCTGGGCTTCAACCAGTACCGGGACTTCACTCGCGTCGTGGTCGGCTCGGATCAGAACATCACGAACAAGACGCTGACGCAGCGAAGTCTGCGACTCGAAGCCAGCGCTCAGCTGAGCTTCTGATGGCGGACAGGCACTCCGCCGCCCCCGCGAAAAATCCTCTCTCTCGAACCCGCGCCCTCGGCGCCGCGCTGTCGATGACGCTGGTTCTCGGCGCCGGGTGCCGCGGCCAGTCGGCGCCCTCGTTCGACGAGGCGCGGGCCTTCGCCGATCTCGAGAAGCAAGTCGCTTTCGGCCCGCGCGTGCCCGGCACCGACGCGCACCGTGCCTGCCGCGCCTGGCTCGTGCACCAGCTCACGGCGGCCGGAGGCCGGGTCGACGTCGAGGCGGTGGCGGACTCGGCCTATCCCGTCCCTGGCATCGACTCGCTCTACAACATCCGCGCTCGCTTCGGCCCCCAGAACGCGCCCTACGTGTTGCTCGGCGCGCATTGGGACAGCCGGCCTTTCGCCGACCGCGATCCCGATCCCGTGCGCAAGAAGCAGCCGGTCGATGGCGCCTGTGACGGCGCTTCGGGCGTGGCCGTGCTGCTCGAGATGGCGCGCGAGCTGGGCAAGTCGGCGCCCGCGGTGGGGGTCGAGATTGCGCTCTTCGACGGCGAGGACGCGGGCAACGACTCGACGCCCGAGACCTTCTGCCGCGGCTCGCAGGCCTACGCCGCCCGGCTCTCGCATCCGCTTCCCTTGCACGTGATCGTGATCGACATGGTGGGAGGGAAGAATCTCGCGCTCCATCCCGAGATCCAGTCGCAGGAGTCGGCGCCCAACCTGATCGACCGACTGTGGGAAGGAGCGAAGATCGTGCACGCCCCGGCGTTCCAGCCCGGGGCGCGCTTCCAGGTCTACGACGATCACATTCCGTTCATGCAGCAGGGGCTGCCTGCCGTCGACCTGATCGACCTCGATTATCCCGAGTGGCATACGTCGAAGGACGTTCCGGCGAGCTGCTCGGCGGCCAGTCTGGGACAGGTGGGCCGCGTGCTGCTCTGGCACCTCTATACCCTCGACGTCTCCTCCTGAGGCCCGGGGCGCGCCCCTGGCCCTTGCCGCCGCATCGGTTATACTGCCCTCGGGCTCGAGACCATTGGCCAGGGTCGGGCCGCGAATCCGCTTGCCAAACCAACGCTTCCGCCGTAAGTTACGTGCGGTGAGTGGATCCGTCCGGGCCACTCGCTTGTCGTTTCTAGGGATTGTCCCGCACCCGACCTGCCCGCCGTTCGAGGTCTCGTCGCAGGCATGGACATTCGATTCGAAGTCATCGAGTTGGCCACGCCGCTCGCGGACGAGCTGGGTTTCGAGATCGTGGACGTGGAGTATGTCCCGGCCGGAGGGCGCTGGACGATCCGCGTCTACCTGGACCGGCCCGGCGGCATCACCCTGGACGATTGCGCCCGCTTCAGCCGCCGGTTGGGGGACCTTCTGGAGATGAACCAGACGCTCCCCCACGCCTACGTCATCGAAGTCTCGTCCCCAGGCATCGAGCGGCGACTGAAGACCGGCGAGCATTTTCGCCGCTTCGTGGGGCGTCGCGCGCGCATCGAGACGCACGAGCCCTGGGAGGGGCGGCGGCACGTCGAGGGATCGATCGCCTCCGCCACCGAATCGGAAGTGACCCTCGCCTTGGACGAGGGAGGGAGCTGGACGGTCCCGCTGACCGGAGTGCGCGTCGCGCGCCTGGTCGTCGACCCGTGGAACGGGCGGCGGGTCGCCGAGGGACCGAATCATCATCACCGGCAGCGCAAGCAGAAGAAGCGCCGGCATCATTAGGAAACGAGGGCAGGAATGAATTACGAGATCCTGGACGCCCTGAGCCAGATCACGCGCGAGAAGAGCGTCGAGCGTCAGAACCTGATCGAGACGCTCGAGGCCGGATTGATCTCGGCGGGGCGGAAGAAGTTCGGCCCGACGGCCAACATTCAGGTGGTATTCGACAACACGACGGGGGGCATCTCGCTCTTCCGCGTGCTCGACGTCGTCGACATGGTCGAGGATCCGGTGGCGCAGATCGCGCTTTCCGAGGCCCGGGTCATCGATCCCGGCCTCGCCGTCGGCTCGCAGCTTCGCTATCCGCTGTCGCTCGAGGAATTCGGCCGCAACGCCATCCAGGCGGCCAAACAGGTCTTCATCCAGCGCGTGCGCGAGGCCGAGCGCGAGCGCATCTATCAGGAGTTCGCCGACAAGGTCGGCACGCTGGTGCGCGGCGTGGTGCAACAGGTGGACCGTGGCAACGTCATCGTCAAGCTCGAGCGCTGCGAGGGCTTCCTGCCGGCGCGCGAGCAGATCCCGCGTGACCACCACCGACAGAACGACTACGTGCGGGCCATCGTGCTCAACGTCGACAAGATGGCGCGCGGCCCGCAGGTCATCCTGTCGCGCACCCATCCCGACTTCCTGCGCCGTCTGTTCGAGGCCGAAGTGCCGGAGATCGCCGAGCGCATCGTCGAGATCAAGGCGGTGGCGCGCGAGGCCGGCGGGCGCTCCAAGATCTCGGTCTACTCGCACGACCCGCGGGTCGACGCGGTCGGCTCGTGCGTGGGCCTCAAGGGCTCGCGCGTGCAGTCGATCGTGCGCGAGCTGGGCGGCGAGCGCATCGACATCGTGCCCTGGTCCTCGGACGCCGGCATCTTCGTGTCGCGCGCGCTGTCACCGGCCAAGGTGCTCGACGTGCGCGTGATCGAGGCGGACCGCCGCTGTCAGGTGGTGGTGGCTGACGACCAGCTCTCGCTCGCCATCGGCAAGGGCGGCCAGAACGCGCGGCTCGCGGCCAAGCTCACGGGCTGGAAGATCGACCTCATCTCGAAGAGCGAGGACGTGAAGCGCCAGGAGGCCGAGAGGGCGCTCTTGATCCCGCTCGCCGAGATGCAGGGACTCGGGCCCAAGCTCATGGAGAAGCTCCTCGCCTCGGACATCGAGACCGTGCAGGAGCTGGCGAATTCGAAGATCGACGATCTGACCGAGATCGAAGGCGTGGGCGAGAAGACCGCCGAGAAGGTGCTGGAGGCGGCGCGCCGCTGGCTCGAGCTGCACCCGCCCAAGCCGCCGGCCGAGGTCGAGTTCACGCCCGAGATGGAGAAGGACGAGGCCATGGCCGCGGTGCAGGCGCTGGAGACCGCGGTGGCGGGTGCGTCGGTGTACGACGAGCCGCCTTCGGAAGTGCTCGAGATCGACGAGGCCGACCTGCCCGAGGAAGAGGAGCGGGTGCCGGAAGCGCGTGAGGCGGAGGGCGAGGAAGAGGCACCCGATCCGGCGAAGCGCGGGGAGGAGGCCGAATGACGCAAGCCGGGAAAAAGCTCCGCGTCTACGAGATCGCCAAGGATCTCAAGATGTCGAGCGACGCCGTGGTCGAGATGATCCGCGCCCTGGGCGTCGAGGTCCGCGGTCACATGAGCACGGTCGATCCCTCGATCGTCGGTCAGCTGCACGAGAAGATGGCGCGCGAGAAGGAGGTGGTGAAGGAAGACCTCCATCGCAAGCACCAGCAGGCCGAGGCCAAGGCGATGGCCGCGCAGCAGGCCGCCCTGGCGGCGCGTGAGGCGCGCGAGGCCCAGGCCCGTGCCGCGGCCGAAGCGCAAGCCGCCGCTCAGGCGCAGGCCGCCGCCGCGGCCGCCGCCCAGCGCGCCGCCGAAGCCGCGCTGCACCCGGCCCCCGAGCCGACGGCCACCGTCGAGGCGCCGACCGCGGTGCAAGCGCCGCCCGCCGTGGCTCAGCCACCGCGCCGGCCCGAGCCGCCGGTGCGCGTGCCCGCTCCTGGTTACAAGCCGCCGGCCCCGCGTCCGCAGGGTCCGCGTCCGCAAGGTCCGCGCCCGCAAGGCGGGCCGCCCTCGCGCGCGCCCGCGCCCGGATTCCGTCCTTCGGGTCCGCGCCCGCAGCCCGGCGCCTTCGCGCCCGCGCCCGGCATTCCGCCGGCGCCGCCGCGTAGCGACCGCGGGCATGGCGGTGGCGGTCCCGGCGGTCCCAATCAGCGCCGTCGCGACAAGAAAAAGAAGAAGCCGGTGGACGAGCGCATGGTGCTCGAGAACGTGCGCAAGACGCTCGCGCAGATGGACCAGGGACGCGCCGGACGTCGGCGCCGCCGCGACCGCGAGTCGGAGGACGGGGACGCCGCCGTCGCCGAGGCCAAGAAGCTCATTCGCGTCACCGAGTTCCTGACGGTGGCGGAATTGGCCGCGCAGATGGGCGTCAAGCCGCAGGAAGTCATCGCGGCCTGCCTCGAGCTCGGCTTGATGGTCAACATCAACCGCCGCCTCGACAAGGACATGATCGCCGCCGTGGCCGACGAGTTCGGCTTCGACGTCGAGTTCGTGACCGAGTACGGCGCCGAGCAGATGACCGAGGAGCCGGTGAACGAGGC
>DATFWU010000215.1:0-3596 GCA_035259005.1 Candidatus Eiseniibacteriota bacterium | reverse complement strand
CCCGACTCGGCGTGCGACATCGTTCGCAGCCTAACAGAGTGAGCGCGGCGGGAAGGATGAGCGCGGAGGAGGAAAAAGTCGGCAGAAAATCGTTGAGGCGGCGCATCGTGCGCCGCCTCGACGGGGGCCGCTTCGCTTCGCACAGCTCACCGGGGATTTCTCCCCGCATCGCCGAACGGTCCTGACGTTCGGCGAATCAGTGGGCGTAGAAGGTGGAACCCTCCACGCGCGATGCCTCATTCTGGTCCTGCCTCGGGACCAATGCAAGCTCCAAAACTTCGTCCATGGACTCCACCGGGACGAACTTGAGACCCCGGCGAAGCTCGGGAGGTAGCTCAGACAGGTCCTTCTGGTTGCCCTTGGGGAGGATCACCGTGCGCACCCCGGCGCGCTTGGCAGCGACCGACTTCTCGAGCACGCCCCCAATGGGTAACACATTGCCGCGCAAGGTGATCTCTCCGGTCAGGGCGACGTCCGGCCGGGTCGGCGTGCCGGTCAGGGCCGAGATCAGGCCCACCGCCATGGCGATACCCGCCGAGGGCCCGTCCTTGGGAATCGCCCCCTCCGGCACGTGCACGTGGACGTCGATGTCCTTGTAGAAGCCCCGGTCGAGCCCCAGTCGCGAGGCCCGAGCCCGGGCGTAGGACAGGGCCGCCTGGCCCGACTCCCGCATCACGTCGCCGAGCTTGCCGGTGAGCAGAAGCTCGCCTTTGCCCGGCACCACCGAGACTTCGATGGTGAGCACTTCGCCGCCGGTCTCCGTCCAGGCCAGACCCGTGGCCACGCCTGTCCGGTGCGTCTTCTCGATCTCGCTCTCCAGGAAGCGCGCCGGTCCGAGATAGCGCTGCAGATGGGCCGGCGTGATCTCGGCCGCCTGCTTGAGATCGCCCGACGCCTTCTTCCTCGCCATCTTGCGGCACAAGGCCGCGATCTCGCGCTCCAGCGAGCGCACGCCGGCTTCGCGCGTGTACTGGCGCATGAGGGCGCGCAGCGCGTTGGTCGAAAGCTGCAGGTCCTTGGCCTCGAGCCCCGCCGCCTGGATCTGCTTGGGCAAGAGGAACTGGCGCGCGATCTCGAGCTTCTCGTGATCCTGGTAGCCGGGCAGGCGGATGATCTCCATCCGGTCCTGCAAGGCAGGCGGGATCGAGTGCAGCACGTTGGCCGTGCAGATGAACATCACCTTGGAGAGGTCGAACTCGACCTCGAGATAATGGTCGGTGAACGAGTGGTTCTGCTCGGGATCGAGCACTTCGAGCAGGGCCGACGCCGGGTCGCCCCGGAAGTCGTTGCCGAGCTTGTCGACCTCGTCGAGCAGGAACACCGGGTTCTTGCTGCCCACGCGCTTGAGCGCCTGGATCACGCGGCCGGGAAGCGAGCCGATGTAGGTGCGCCGGTGACCGCGGATCTCGGCCTCGTCGTGCACGCCGCCCAGGGAGATACGGGCGAACTTGCGCCCCAAGGCGCGGGCGATCGACTTGCCGAGCGACGTCTTGCCCACACCCGGCGGGCCCACGAAGCACAGGATCGGGCCCTTGTTCTGCTTGGTGAGCTGAAGGACCGCGATGTACTCGAGGATCCTGTCTTTCACCTTGCGCAGTCCATAGTGGTCCTCGTCGAGCACCTTGGCCACGGCCTGGATGTCGGTCGTGTCCTCGGTCACGCGCGCCCACGGCAAGTTCACGAGCCAGTCGAGGTAGTTGCGCACCACGGTGGCCTCGGGCGAGAGGAACGACATGCGCCCCAAGCGCTCCAGCTCCTTCACCGCCTTCTGGTGGATCTCGCGCGGCATGTGGGCGCGGCGCACGGCGCGGCGCAGGTCCTCGATCTCGCTCGAGAACTCGCTCTGCTGCCCCAGCTCGCGGCGGATGGCCTTGAGCTGCTCGTTCAAGTAGAACTCGCGCTGGTTCTTGTGCACCTGCGAGCGCACCTGGCCCTCGATCTTGCGCTCGAGCTTGACGATCTCGAGCTCGGCGGCAAGGACCTTCGACAGCATGCGCAGCCGCTCGGCGGCGGGCTCGGTCTCGAGCACTTCCTGCTTGACCGGGACCTTGACCAGGAGCTGCGCGGCCACGGCGTGCGCCAGACCCGAGGGGTCGGTCATGTTGTTGACCGTGCCCAGCACCTCGTCGGGAATGCGGCGATTGAGCCGCACGTAGTCGGTGAAGCTGGTGAGCACGTTGCGCTGCAGCGCTTCGGTCTCGGCCGACCCCTGCGTGTCCTCGGGGACGAGATCGATGGCCGCGTCGTAGGAATCCCCCACCCATTCGAGCGAGCGCACGCGCGCCCGCGCGATGCCCTCGACCAGGACCCGCAACGTGCCGTCCGGCAAGCGGAAGAGCTGGAGCAGGCGCACCACGGTGCCCACCGCGTACAGATCGCCGGGCTCGGGGTCGGCCACCTCGGAGCGCTTCTGGGTGACCACGATCGCGGTGCGGTCGGCGGCCACGGCACGCTCGATGGCGCGCACGCTCGCCGGACGACCCACCAGCAAGGGAATCGTCATGTACGGGAAGACGACCACGTCCCTGAGCGGGAGACAGGGAAGCAGCGACGGGAACTCGAAGCTCTCGTCGGCGCGAACGACTTGATAACGCGCGACGGCAAGCCCTCTTTTCGCGGACTTGACGCGCGACGAAACACGGCCCTTGCGGGCCCCTCGGGATCTGGGTTTTTCGCTCATGCCTTCTTGGATGCGGGACGGGCGCGGATGGCTATGCTTCCTTCTTGCGCCGCTCGCGCTCGCCCCGATAGGTGAGGATGGGAGGCGCGCCCTCGCCGATGGCCTCGCGCGTCATCGTGCACCCCACGACGTCGAGGCGGGACGGAATATCGAACATCAGGTCGAGCATGGCTTCTTCGAGGACGGCCCGAAGCCCGCGAGCGCCGGTGCCGCGCTTCATCGCCGTGCGCGCGATGGCACTGAGGGCGTCGTCGGTGAACTCCAGCTTGACGCCCTCCATCTCGAAGAACTTCTGATACTGCTTGGTGACCGCGTTCTTGGGCTCGACCAGGATGGAGACCAGGGCCCGCTCGTCCAGCGGATCGAGGGTGCCGATCACCGGCAAGCGCCCCACGAGCTCGGGAATGAGGCCGTACTTGAGCAGATCCTCGGGCTCGACCAGGGAGAGGAGCTGGCCCACGTTCTTGTCTTCCTTGGACGCGATCTGTGCGCCGAAGCCCAGCACCTTCTGGCCGGTGCGCTTCTCGATGATCTTCTCGAGTCCCTCGAAGGCCCCGCCGCAGATGAACAGAATGTCCTTGGTGTTGACCTCGATGTACTTCTGCTGCGGGTGCTTGCGGCCGCCCTGTGGCGGCACGTTGGCCACCGTGCCCTCGATGATCTTGAGCAGCGCCTGCTGCACGCCTTCGCCCGAGACGTCGCGCGTGATCGAGGGGTTCTCGCTCTTGCGCGAGATCTTGTCGATCTCGTCGATGTAGACGATGCCGTGCTCGGCGTTCACCAGGTTGAAGTCGGCCGACTGCAGCAGGCGGACCAGGATGTTCTCGACGTCCTCGCCCACGTAGCCCGCCTCGGTCAGGCAGGTGGCGTCGACGATGGCGAAGGGCACCTTGAGGAAGCGCGCCAGCGTGCGCGC
>DATFWU010000214.1:0-2154 GCA_035259005.1 Candidatus Eiseniibacteriota bacterium | reverse complement strand
GTCGGACACCTCGTTCAGATTGCGGTCGACCGTGATCAGGCCGGGCGCGATGCAGTTGACGTTGATGTGGTGCGGGCCCAGCTCCATCGCCAGCACCTTGGTGAACATCACCACGCCGGCCTTCGAGGCGCAGTAGTGCGCGGCACCCTTGCGGCCGCTGGTGTAGGCGCCGGAGGAGATCGTGATGATCTTGCCCGGCGTGCCCTGCGCGACCATGCGCCGGGCGGCGGCCTGACAGGTCAGGAACACGCCGCGCATGTTGGTCTCGATCACGCGATCCCATTCTTCGGTGGTCATATCGAGGACCGGGCTGTTCGGGTACACGCCGGCGTTGGCCACCGCGACGGCGAGCGGGCCGATCTCGCGCTCGGCCGCCTGCACGAAGTCGGCGACCGACTTGCCGTCGCGGACGTCAACCGTCTTGGAGAACACGCGGTCCGAGCGTCCCATGACCTCGACGGCTCGCTTCAGACCCTCCTCCCGAAGATCGCCGAGGGCCACGCGCGCGCCGGCCTGATGGAAGGCCTGCGCGATGCCCAGGCCGATGCCCGCGCCCGCCCCCGTGACCAGGACCGCACGATCCTTGAAGTCGAACATAGCCGCCTCTCAGTCCACCAGGAGCACGGCCTTGCCAGGGAATCGGCGGGCCATGAGATCCTGCGCCACCTGCCCGATCTCCTTCCACGGCCGCTCGAGGCTGATGTGCGGCGAGAGCTGGCCGGCGGCCACCAGGTCGGCCAGGCGCCGCAGGCTGACCGAGGCGGGCTCGCCGACGAACTCGGTGAAGAGATAGAAACCGTAGAGCGTCGAACGCCCGGTGACGAAGAACTCGCGCGCGTCGAAGGTGACCTCGGACGAGGCGGAGACGCCGAGCGTGACGCAGACGCCGCCGCGCTGCAGCGCGGCCAGCGCGGTGCCGAGCGTCTTGCCGCCGACGGATTCGACGATCACATCGTACTTCGGCGTGGGCGGGATCGCGTCGCCGACGATTACCTCGTGGGCGCCGAGCTGGCGAACCGTCGCGGTCTGATCGGCCCGCCGCACGCTCGCGGTCACGTGAGCGCCGGCCAGCCGCGCGAGCTGCACTGCGAAGTCGCCGACCCCGCCAGTGGCGCCGGTCACGAGCACGCGCTTGCCGAGGAGCGGCCCGCCCTTGCCGAGGGCGTGAAGCGCGGTGAGCCCGGCCACCGGGAACGTGGCGGCCTGCGAGAACGTCACCTTGTCGGGAAGCTCGGCCAGCGCGTTCTTCGGCACGACCACGCGCTGCGCCCATGCACCCTCGATGAGGAAACCGACCACGCGCGCCCCGACCGCCGGGCCCGCCCCGTCGGCGGCCGCGCGCTCGACGACGCCGGCCAGGTCCCAGCCGGGCCGCCAGCCGGCGACGGCCATGCCCGAGCGGCGCACCTCACCGCGGTTGAGCGAGATCGCGTGGACGCGCACGAGCGCTTCGTCGCGGTTGGCGGTGGGCTCGGGCACGGGGCGGATGACAAGGCGGCCCGGCGCTTCCGGATCGACGACGACGGCGAGATTGCTCGACATGGCGTGATCTCCTTCGGGCGGCAAGAATACCACTCGCCGCAGGCGGCTTCTTGACATTGCCCCGCCGCGCCCGTTTCATGGCGTCATGACCGAGCGCAAGCCCGCCGGGAAGAGCTGGGAGTCCTGGCGTGAGGAGCTGATCCAGCTCGCGCGCGAAGAGGGCGCTTTCGAGAATCTTCCCGGCGCGGGCAAGCCCTTCACCGATCTGGACCAGGGCTACGACCCGGACTGGTGGGTGAAGAAGCTCGTGCAGCGCGAGAAGGTCTCCGTGCTGCCGCCGGCCCTCGAGCTCCTTCGCAAGGTCGAAGCCGAGCTCGAGCGGATCTGGAAGCTTTCCGACGAGAGCGCAGTCCGCGAGCGAATCGCTGCGCTCAACGTCGAGATCGCTCGGATCAACGCGCGCGCCGCCGAAGGGCCCCCCACTCGCCTGGCCGCACTGCACGCCGACGCAATCGCCGCGGAATGGCGGGCGGTCAGGCTCCGCCGAGAAGCCTAGGCCGCAGGCGTCGCACGCTTTTGCATCCTGTAATGGAGGCGTAGAAACCGAACTCCCCAGATCCAGAGGTCGTGGTCGGCGCGTGCCGTGCCCTGGGCATCCACGTAGACGCGAAT
>DATFWU010000213.1:0-4767 GCA_035259005.1 Candidatus Eiseniibacteriota bacterium | reverse complement strand
GTGGGCGCCGTGCCCGTGTCGAACGAGAGCAGGAAGGCTTCGACGTCGCGCCTTTGCGCGTCGCCGCCGGGGAACTGGAAGACGGGGAGCTTCAAGAAGTCGAACAGGTTGTCGACCGTGCCGTCGTGCGTGAAACCGATGCCGCGCCGGTTCACGGCGTTCGTACTGTCGCGAAAGCCCGTCTTCTCGTAGAGGTTCCTGAGCTCGGGCACCTTGATGTCCTGCGTTTCCTGGAGCGCTTGCGCGTCGACCAGCTGGCCGTTGGTGCCGTTGGGAAGCGCGTGGCAGGTCGCGCACTTGAAGAGCCCGTCGTGGGGATCGTTCTGGAAGCTGGCGAAGCCGCGCGCCGCGCTGGGCTGGCCCACGGGCGCGGTGGCGAAGCTGCGGTCCAGGTTCTGGTGCGGATTGGGCGGGAAGTGGACGCTCTTCACGAAGGCGTCGAAGAGGGCGAACTCGCTGGCCGTGAGCTGGCGGTCGTTGCCGAGCAGGCCCTGGAAAGCCGGGTTGAACTTGTCGAGCCCGGTGCGGTCGCCGCGCCAGTGGAAGGGCTCGGTGCCGCCCAGGCCGCGCAGGGTCTGCGTCGTCATCGGACCTTTCATGGGGTGGAAGCCTTGCAAGAAAGGATCGATCTGCCCGCTCGGGAAATCGGGATCGTTGGTGTGCACGATCGTGCCCAGGGGATTGCCGAGATCCCAGGCGATGTTGTCCATGTTCGTGAACACGTGGCAGCTGCCGCAGGCCAGGTCCCCGTGCCCCGAGGTCAGGCGCGCGTCGTACTGGAAGGCGCGGCCCTGCCTGACGTCGTCGGGCGTCGGATCGAAGCCGTCCTTGCCGATGGGCACCACGCCGGTCTGAATCTCCGAGCCCAGGCTCACGACGGAGAGTGTGTTGTCGAAGCGGTTCACCACGTAGAGCTGGTTGCGCGCTCCGTCCATGGCCACGCCCGAGGGCCCGCCGCCGACCGTGATGCGGTTCACGACGTTGCCCGTGGCGTCGATGACGCCCACGAGGCCCGAGCCGAAGGCCGCCAGGTAGCCGCGGGTGCCGGCGGGGTTCCACGCGAGATCCAGAGGCAGCGCGAGCGATTGGTCTTTTTCCGACTGGGGGCCGGGCACGACCGCGTAATTGATGTGCTGGTTCAGGTGCACGGTGTCGACGATCGACGGTGTCACCGGATCGACGATCGACACCCGGTTACGGTAGAAGCGGCCCTTCAAGTTGGGCTCGAAGCGCGTGAGGTTGAGCGCGTCCTCGTTGGTGACATAGACCTTCTGGTTGGCCGGGTTCCACGCCGCGTTGAAGCACACAGTGCCCACGCCCGCCGATTGCGACGCGATGCTGCGCGCGTTGGCGTCCAGGATGACGAGGCCGTAGTCGGTCACGTCGTAGCTCACGAAGATGTTCCAATTCTGGCCCGTCTCGTCGAGCCAGTTGCTGCCCGAGCGCTTGACGATGAGCCCCACGCTGGGGGCGGAGTCGGCGATGGCGGGGGAGGGTGCGGGGACGGCCGGGGGCGGGCCGCCGGCGAAGGCCACCTTGGCCTGCGGCACCACGGTCGTGCGGTTCCCGGCCGCCTGGATGGTGACGTAGACCTGCGTGCGCGCTCCGTTGGTGCTGAGCGCGCGCGGATGGCGGCCGGGCATGGCGAGCACGCTCGGCGCCGCGGCGAGATTCGCCGGATCGTAGATCTTGACCGCGTCCTCCTGCGACACGCACACGAAGGCGCGGGTGCCGCCCGAGGTGCCGGCGAAGACCACATCGGTGGGCTCGTCACCGACTCGGAGCGTGTGCGTCACCACGCCTTGGCCGACGTCGACCACGCTCACGTCGTCCGAGACCTGGTTCACCACCCACACTTCGTTGTTGTCGCGCGCGCAAACGGCCACGGGCTCGATGCCGACCGGGATCTCCTTTTCGAGAACCGGCGCGCCCGAGGCGAGCGAGAAGACGGAGAGCCGCATGTCGGGCGTGTTCACCACGAAGAGGCGGGAGCCGTCGGGAGAGAGGGCGGCGGGATGCACCTGGCCGCTCTCGAAATTCACGTAGTCCCCCGGCGGCAGCGGCGCCTGGGAGGACAGGGAAGTGGCGTAGAAAAAGAGCCCGAGGGCGGCGACCACGCCCCAAGTGACGAGAGCGGCACGTTGCATATGGGAGAGACCCTCGGCCCTCCTCATCGAGGAGGGAAATCCCCGAAGCGCAACGGGCGGCGCTCGGGTAAGGTACGACGAAGAATGATACCGCTTCGGGGCCCGCCGTGGAAGGCGCGGGCCGTTTCGCGTTTTCAGACCTCAGGGAGGGCGGATGTCCGCAAAGGTCCCAGCGCACCGCGTCGTGTCCCACCGCATGCCCAACGAGCGCGGCGTCGTGGTGCGCCACCGCTTGCGAAGCCGCGCTCTCGCCGGCAACGCGCTCGGCGATCCCGTGGAGCGCGACGTCTACGTGTACTTGCCTCCGGGCTACGATTCCCTGGCCGCCGCCGAGCGGCGCTTCCCCGTGGTCTACGTTCTGGCCGGGTACACGGGACGCGGCGTCATGCTGCTCCAGTCCAGCGGCTGGAACGAGGGGCTCGACCGCCGTCTCGACCGTTTGATCGGCGAGGGCCGCGTGCGGCCCCTGATCGCCGTCTTCCCCGATTGCTTCACGCGCTGGGGCGGAAGCCAGTACCTCGACTCGAGCGCCACCGGGCGCTACGAGACCTATCTCATCGACGAGCTGATTCCCTGGGTCGACAAGACGTTCCGCACCCTGCCCGACCGGCGCCACCGCGCCATCGCCGGCAAGTCGAGCGGCGGCTATGGCGCCATGATCCAGGGCATGCGCCACGGCGAAGTCTTCGGCAGCGTCGTCTGCCACTCGGGCGACGCGGCGTTCGAGTACTGCTACCTGCCCGACTTCCCGCGTTTCCTCGACCAGATCCGCCAACACGGCGGTGTCCAAGGCTTCGTGCGCGCCTTCGACGCCGCGCCCAAGAAGACCATGCCGCTGATCACGGCCATGAACATCCTGGCCATGGCTTCGAGCTACTCGCCCAATCCCCGGAAGAAGAGCACGTTCGGCATCGAGCTGCCGTTCGATCTGGAGACCGGAGAGATCGTTCCCGAGGTCTGGCGCCGCTGGCTGGCGCACGATCCCGTGCGCCTCGTGCGTCGCTACCGGGGGCGGCTCAAGAAGCTTCGCTTCCTGTTCCTCGACTGCGGGTTGCGCGACGAGTTCAACTTGCAGTGGGGGGCGCGCATGCTGTCACGCGAGCTGACGCGTCATGGCGTGCGCCACGTGCACCAGGAGTTCGACGACGGCCACATGGACGTCGCCTACCGCTACGAAGTCTCGTTTCCGCTCTTGTCGAAACATCTCGGATGAGAGGGCTCGCGGCCTTCCTCGTCGTTCTCGCGCTCGCGCCCGTGGCGTGCGCGAGCGAAGGCGATCAGGTGGCCGCGCGGCTGCGCGTGCCCAAGGGCTTCGCGATCAGCCTCTATGCCGAGAACCTTCCTGGCGTGCGCTTCCTGAGCGTCGGGCCGGGCGGCGAGATCCTGGCCACGCTCACGCGCCAGGGGCGCGTCGTGGCGCTGCCGGACGCGAATCATGACGGTCGCGCCGATCGCGTGATCTCGGTCGCCGACGGGCTCGACCTGCCGCACGGAATCCAGTTCCACCTCGGCTCTCTGTGGGTGGCCGAGACCGGACGCGTCATTCAGTTTCCCGGCTACAAAGGTGGGAAGGCGGGGGCCTTTCGCGTGGTGGTTCCCGACCTGCCGTCGGGCGGCGGCCACTTCACGCGCACGCTCGTGTTCGGGCCCCAAGACGGCCTCATGTACGTGGCGGTCGGCTCCTCGTGCAACCTCTGCATCGAGAAGGATCCCAGGCGCGCCGCCGTGCTGCGCTTTCGCCCGGACGGATCGCACGGTGAGATCTTCGCCCACGGGCTTCGCAACGCGGTCGGCTTGGCGTGGAATCCGGCCAACGGCGAGCTGTGGGCGACCAGCAACGAGCGCGATCTCCTGGGCGACGACGTGCCGCCCGAAGAGATCGTCGACGTGCTGCGCCAGGGCGGCGACTACGGCTGGCCGTACTGCTACGGCGACCGCGTTCCCAATCCCGAATACCACGATCCCGCGCGTTGCGCCGAAACCATTTCTCCTGCGCTCACCGACACCGCGCACTCCGCTCCCCTGGGCTGCACGTTCTACACCGGCGCGCAGTTCCCGCCCGAGTATCGCGGCGACTACTTCGTGTGCTACCACGGCTCGTGGAATCGCACGCTTCCCACCGGCTACCGCGTGGTGCGCGTGCGCGTGAAGGATGGCAAGCCCGGCGCCATCGAGCATTTCGTCGACGGCTTCCTGCCCGGCGGACGCGAGCCCATCGGCCGGCCGGTCGACGTGCTCACGGCGCCCGACGGCAGTCTCCTCGTGTCGGATGACTTTGGCGGACGGATCTTTCGCGTGCGCTGGGTGGGGACAGGAGCGCGCTAGCGAGTGCCTAGTCCGATTCTTCTTCGTCCTCGCCGCCCGCTTCGTACTCGCGCAGCGCCTCCTCGTCTTCGTCGTCGAGACCGAACACGAGATCGGTCGAGGCGTAGGTCGTGCCCGTGTTCTTGACCAGGGTCACGACCTGATCGAGGAAGAGCCCGAGATCGTCGGAGACGAGTGTCGACAAGGGATGCACGAAGAGCGACCACAGCTCTTCGCCGCGCAAGGCGAACTTGGCGTCCAAAGCGCGGTCGAAATTGGCGCGCAGGAGGAGGGCGAGAAAGTCGGGATCGAGCTC
>DATFWU010000212.1:0-4877 GCA_035259005.1 Candidatus Eiseniibacteriota bacterium | reverse complement strand
TGCTCACGGCACCCGACGGCAGTCTTCTCGTCTCGGACGATTTCGGCGGCCGGATCTTCCGCGTGCACTGGGTGGGGAACAGCAGGCGCTGACTCAGTCGGTCTCTTCTTCCTCTTCGCCGCCGGCTTCGTACTCGCGCAGCGCTTCCTCGTCCTCGTCGTCGAGGCCGAACACGAGATCGGTCGAGGCGTAGGTCGTGCCCGTGTTCTTGACCAGCGTGACCACCTGATCGAGGAAGAGGCCGAGGTCGTCGGAGACCAGGGTCGAGAGCGGATGCACGAAGAGCGACCACAGCTCCTCACCGCGCAGCGCGAACTTGGCGTCCAGGGCGCGGTCGAAGTTGGCGCGCAGAAGGAGGGCGAGGAAGTCGGGATCGAGCTCCTTGAGCTCGCCGATGGGAGCCATGAGGCGAAGCCGATTGTGCTCCTCGTCGCAGAGCACGTAGACCGGCACCTCGCCACGGTTTCCCCGCCAGAAGCCGGGTCGCCCGTCGAGATCGGTGAGCAACGAGGGAAGCAGGGCCTCGATCGTCTTCAAGTTCATCCGATTCCTCCAGGGACGGCGCCTGGAAACAAGCTCATCCTACACCCGCGGGGGTACGGCGCACGCTCAAAAACACGTTTGCCCGCTCGGATGGCGGTCGGCGCGCTGCTTCCTGCAGCAAAACAGCGCGCCGACTGGTATCTTTCCGGTCTGCGCTTGCGGCCGTTGCCGGCCCCGCGCGCGAGGAGGATCGGCATGAACAAGCACTGGGTTTGGATCGCTGCTTCGGCCGCCCTACTCGCGGCCGCACCCGCCCTGGCGGCGGGCGAGCTGGTTCATCGCAAGCTCATGGTCGCCGCCATCAACGACGATTGGACACGCACCAGCTTGAGCCTCGAGGCCGGGCAGCTCGTCATCATCATGGCGTCGGGCAGCGCCAAGGTGCGCCCATACGGCGACGGCGTCGGTCCGCAGGGACTCGACAACGGCGCCGGGCGTCTCGAGGGCAAGATCGGGCAGGCGCCTGCGTTCACCGTGGGCACGAGCATCGCCTTCTACGCCAAGGAGCCGGGTCCGCTCAAGCTGCGCATCAAGGACTCGCGCTACGACGACAACGTGGGCGGCTACACGATCGATCTCATGGTGCTCGATCCCGTCGCCATTCCTCCGGCCACCGACGTGCCGGTCGCAAGCCAGTGAGCCTGCGTTAGCCACTTCCTCGGAGAGTCCTTCGTGCAAATCCAGTTCCTGGGTGGCGCCGGCACCGTGACCGGCTCGAAGCACTTGCTCCAATTCGGTGACGCGCGCTGGCTCGTGGACTGCGGTCTCTTCCAAGGCATGAAGGAGCTGCGCGATCTCAACTGGAAGCCGCTTCCGGTCGAAGCCGAGTCCTTGACCGGCATTCTGGTCACGCACGCGCACATCGATCACATCGGCTACCTGCCGCGTTTTCTGCAGGGGAAGTTCAAAGGTGCTTTGTGGTCGACCAAGGGCACGGCGAAGCTCGCTCAAGTTCTGCTGCCCGACTCGGGACGGCTCCAGGAAGAAGAGGCGGCCTACCACAACAAGCGCGGGACCTCGAAGCACTCGCCCGCGCTTCCTCTCTATACGGGCGAGGACGGCGAGAAGGCCGCGGGTCGCTTCCAGGGCGTCGATTTCGGCCAGAAGGTCGATCTCGGCTCGGGTGGCTCGGCTTCGTTCCAGCCGGCGGGTCACATTCTGGGCTCGGCCGTGATCCACGTCGAAGTAGCGAACGGCGCGGTCCCGAGGCGCATCTTGTTCTCGGGCGATGTCGGCCGCTGGGACGCGCCCATCATGCCCGATCCCTCGCCCGTGGGAGACGCCGACTACATCGTGATGGAGAGCACCTACGGCGATCGCGAGCACTCCGAGGAGCCGCTCCCGGGGCAGCTCGAGCGCGTGGTGCAGGACACGATTCATCGCGGCGGCGTGCTCGTGGTCCCGGCCTTCGCGGTCGGGCGCACGCAGGAGATGCTGTACCAGCTCGACGCGCTCGAGCGCTCGGGCAAGATCCCTTCGCTTCCCATCTACGTCGACAGCCCCATGGCGAAACAGGCGACCGAGATCTACGAAGAGGGCACGTCCGAATTCGATTCCGACATGCAGGCGCTCGTACGCTCCGGCCGCTCGCCGTTCCACAACCGCGACCTGCACACCACGGACAGCGTCGAGGAATCGCGCGAGATCAACCGCGTGAAGGGCCCGGCCATCATCCTCTCGGCGAGCGGCATGGCGACCGCGGGGCGCATCCTGCACCACTTGAGGCGCCGGCTGCCCGATCCCAACAACACCGTGCTCCTGGTCGGCTACCAGGCCTTCGGCACGCGCGGGCGCCAGCTTCAGGAGGGAGCCCAGACGGTGCGCATTTTCGGCGAAGACGTCCCGGTGCTCGCCAAGGTCGAGACCATCCAGGGCTTCTCCGCCCACGCCGACGCCAACGGCCTCTTGCGCTGGCTCAAGAGCGCGAGCAGAGCGCCCAAGCGCGTGTTCCTGGTGCACGGCGATCCCGAGCCCGCCAAGATCCTCGCTGGGCGCATCGAGAAGGAGCTGGGCTGGCCGGTGACCGTGCCGCAGATGGGCGAGACGCACACGCTCGACTCATAGAGAACACCCGCGGGGCTGACGCGCCGCGGGTGCTCTCTCACGGTTTGGGGAAGACTGTTTTTCGCTAAATCATGAGTCGGATCACCGTCTCCCACAGGATCGCCCGCTCGATGTGAATCCAGCCCAAGCCGGCCGACGAGCCGGGATCTTCGGGGACGCCCCTGGGGGGCGGCGGCATCAGAGAGGCGCCCGCTTGCTGGGCGGCCATCAGGGTCACCATCGCGATCATCGCGATCGCGGCCACTCGCTTCGTCTTCCGAGTCTTCATGGCGGGACCCTCCTTTCCCGCCGCGCTCTCCTTGCATTGGCCGTGCCGGACGAAAAATCCTCGCAAAAGTTGGTCTTGGCCCCGATGGGGCAGCGGCCGTCGTCAGCCTTTGCGGAGAAGGTTGAGGAAGAGCGGGAGCTACTGCACCGGCATGTAGCGGACGACCAGCACCGTGATGTCGTCCGCCTGGGGGGCGTCGCCTGAGAACTCGCTCACCGAGCGGAAGATGCGCTCGAGCAGGGCGTTGGCCGTCATGCCCTGGCACTCGCGCAGGCACTCGTAGACGCGCTCCTCGCCGTAGAACTCGCCCGATGCGTCCGTGCACTCGGTGACGCCGTCGCTATAGATGACGACCGAGTCCCCCGGCCCGAGCTCGGTCGCCTGCTCGCCAAAGCTCGCGTTCTCGAACGGGCCCAGCATGAGGCCGCCTTCTTCCAACACATCGATCTTGCCGTCGGCGCGCAGCACGAGCGGGGGATTGTGGCCGGCGTTGCAGGTCACGAGCTTGCCGCCGCCGTCGAGCACCGCGCAGGCCATGGTGACGAAGCCCTTGGTGGCGCGCCGGGACAGCGTGCGATTCACCTGCGTCATGACCTGGGCCGGGCTCTCCATGACCTCGGCGCGGGTCGAGAAGATGCCTTGCGTCTGGGCGGCGAGGAGGGCGGCCGGCATGCCCTTGCCCGACACGTCGGCCACCGCGAACACGAACAGGTTGCCGGCGGCGTCGAAGTAGTCGAAGAAGTCGCCTCCCACCGAGCGGCAGGGGAGCGTGTTGCCCGCCACCTCGAGGGGACCCGCGGTGTGCAGGCGCGCCGGCAAGAGCGAGAGCTGCATCTCGGCGGCGCGCAGGAGATCCTGCTCCATGCGCTGCTTCTCGGCCGCTTCCTTGAAGAGCCGCGCATTCTGGATGGCGAGCGCTGCCTGGTCGGCCACCGCCTCCAGGGCGGCACGCGTGGCGGGGGAGATGAAGCCCGCCCGCTGGCTCGAATCCACGTAGAGAACGCCGATGGTGCGCACGTCGGCTGGCGTCGGGAACGCCACGTCGCCCATGGCGAGGCGCAGGGGCACGCAGATGGCGGCGCGGATGCCGGCCACCAGCGTCTGATCGTGCTTACCCTTGAGCGAGGCGTCGAGAAGATCCTCGCGCACCAGGGCCACGCCCTCGCGAAACACCTGGTCGGGGATCGAGTGGCTGATCACGATGCCTTCGGCCCGCAGGGTCCTGCCGCCGCGTTCGCGCGCCAGCTTGAACTCGAGCTCGTTCTTGGCGCTGGCCAGCATGACAAAGCCGCGCTCGGCGCCCGCCAGGTCGATGGCCGAGTCGAGCACGATGGCCAGCACTTCTTCGAGCACGCGACCCGAGCCCATGGCGCGCAAGCCCTCGAGCAGCAGCGTGACCTGGCGCAGGTCGCCGACGATGGGTGCCGAGATCGACGACGTCTGCGTGGTGCGCTCCTTGGCGCCCGTCGTGTCGCCGAGCTTGAACACGAACTGGGTCTGGGGCGAGCTGCCGATGCGCACGCGATCGCCGTGCACGAGCGCGCTCTGCTCGACCCGCTTCTCGTTCACGAAGGTGCCGAAGCGGGAGCCCAGGTCCTTGATGACGAACTTTTCGCCCGCCGCCTCGATGATGGCGTGCTCGCGCGACACGTCCCCCAAGTTGAAGATGAGGTCGTTCTGGGGCTTACGGCCGATGGAGAACTTGTCTTTGTTGAGGACGTAGGTCTTGCGCCGGCCGTTCTCTTCGGTCTCGATGCGGGCAACAGTCATGAAGCGATCTTCTCCGGGTCAGAGGAAAGACGAAGCCGCCAGAAGTATAACTCCCGGCGGCTTGGTGGGGCCACCCGCAGGCGGTGGCGCCTACAACAGGATGTCCGTGGCGAGCGAGAACGTGGTGCCGCTCTGACCGGCCGTGTAGTAACCGAAGGTGGACCCGGTCGGAGACTTCTCGATGCGGATGATGTGAAGGTTGAGCCGCCAGTTCCGGTTTCCGTACGGGTAG
>DATFWU010000211.1:0-15119 GCA_035259005.1 Candidatus Eiseniibacteriota bacterium | reverse complement strand
GGCGGTGACACCGCCGAGCAAGCCTCCGAGAGTGCCCCCCACGGCCGCCGCCGCCACGACGCGTCCGATGCTCCGTCGCGCCGTGCGGGGATCGAAGCGCTCGTTGATCGCCGACCAGAAGCCCGAGACCAGAGCCGCGCCCGAGGCGGCGAAGTGCAGATAGACGAGAATCGTGGCCAACCGCGGCGAGCGCTGAAACAAAGCCCACTCGACGACGTAGAGCAGCGCCGAGGTCAGGAATCCGGCCGGCACCACCCGTCCGGGTCCGTGCTTGGTCAGGAGCTTGGTGAAGGGTGGAACGGCCGCCAGCGAGATGACCGCGGCCGCGATCGTGATCTCGGCCAGGGCCCGCTGACTGAATAGCGAGAGGAAGAGAGTGTCGCGGATAATCTTCCCCGCGATCTGCTGGGTGAGGACCAGCAGAGCGGAGGTTACGGCGAGGAAAAGGGCATTGTCCTTGACACGATTCGGACTCGACATGTCGCTCGCGGATAGGGGACGCTTTCGGGGACGGTAGGGCCGCGAAAGAGCGCTGTCAACGCGCGTTGGCCGGGGGGTCCGATTCCCAGTTGACCGCCCCGGACCCGTTTGTATACTGCGCGTTGCTCTGGCGTTCCGTCGCGCCAGTCGCGCTCTTCGCGCGGCTCACGCGACGCAGCGAGAAGGCGGAGTCAGTCGAAGGAACGAAACTCATCACGACTCGCGTGGGCCGCCCTCGGCCGCGCGACTCGACAACCGTTAGGGTGGACCATGACGCGGCAAGATTGGTGGCTCGACGATCGCGAGGAGGCTCCCGTCGCCCGGGGTGGTTTCGAGGACGACGAAGAGGATGCCGACGACGAAGAGGAAGGCATCGACGATCTGGATGACGAGGAAGACGACGACTTCGATCTCGACGAAGACGACCTCGAGATGGACGACGACGACGACGATCTCGAAGAAGAGGACGACGAAGATCTCGACGACGAGGACGACGATTTCTAGAGCGCGCGAGCGCCGGCGCGACGCACGCGCCGTATCGGGATGGCCAGCGATGGAAGGCTCGGGCTCGCACCTCATGCTCGACGGCTACGGGTGCGAGCAGAAGAAGCTCGAGGATCTCGAGCACATCTACCGTATCCTCGAGGAGTATCCCGGCACCATCGGCATGACCAAGATCATGCCGCCCTACGTCTTTCGCTACACCGGCGTGCGCCCCGAGAACTGGGGTGTCTCGGGCTTCGTGCTGATCGCCGAGAGCCACATCTCGGTGCACACGTTCCCTGAGAAGCAGTACCTGTCGCTGGACATCCTCTCCAGCAAGCCGTTCGACGTCGAGGAGGCGGTGGCCTTCGCGCGCCGGGAATTCGGGATCGAGAAGATCGAGCATAATTTCCTGGACCGCGGCACCGAGTTTCCCAAGGAGATCGCGCGCGCCACGCAGCTCGTGCGGCGCGACCGTGAGGAGGTCGCCGAGCGTGCCCAGCGCGCGCCCGGCCGCCCGCGCCCGCCGCGCCACTCCGGGCATTCGTAGGCTCAGCGACCGCTTCGTCACTCGCCCCCATCCGGGAGCACGCGATGAAACAGACGATCACCGACCGCCCGCCGCACGCGGTGGAATTTTCGTTCGGCGGCCTCGACTCCTCGCCCGCCGCACTCGAAGCCGCGCACGCCGTCATCCTGCCGGCGCCCTATGACGGCACCACGTCGTACCGGCCAGGGACCCGCTTCGGCCCCCACGCGCTCGTCGACGCCTCGCGCAACATGGAGCTGTACGACGAGGTGCTGGGCGCCATCTATCCGTCCGGGCTCTATACGCTGCCCGAGATGGAGCCCGTGGCCGAGGCGGAGAAGATGGTGAAGCGCGTCGAGGAAGCGGCCGAATGGGCGCTCGAGCAAGGGAAGACGCTCATCACGGTGGGGGGCGAGCACTCGCTCACGACCGGAGCCGTGCGCGCCTACGCGCGGCGCTTGCCCAAGCTCTCCGTGCTGCATCTGGACGCGCACGGCGACCTGCGCTTCGAGTACCACGGCACGCGCTACTCGCACGCCTGCGTCATGCGTCGCGTGCGCGAGATCGTCTCGGTCGCCGCCCAAGCCGGACAGCGCTCGATCTCCGAGGAAGAGGCCGAGCTCATCACCAAGGAGCGCCTCGCCGTGTTCTCGGCGCGTCGCGTGCGCGAGATGAACGGCACCTACGCGCCCGTGGTCGACGCGCTCACCGACGACGTCTACATCACGGTCGACCTCGACGTGATCGACCCCTCGGAGTGCCCGGGCGTGGGCACGCCCGAGCCCGGCGGTCTCACCTGGTTCGAGATCACCGATCTCGTAGCGGCCGTGGCGCGGCGCCACCGCATCGTCGGCTTCGACATCATGGAGCTCATGCCGATCGGCGGCGACACGCGCTCGGAGTTCCTGGCCGCGCGTCTCCTCTACCGGATGTGGGGGTGGACCCTGGTGAGCCAGGGGCGCCATCCCGGCCCGGCCGCCGACCGCCCGCTCGCCTGAAGCGGCTGGCCGAAGCTCCGTGAGCGGCGCCCGGCTCAAGAAGAACCAGGACCGGCGCCTGCGCTCCGGGCATCCCTGGGTCTTCTCCAACGAGATCGACGAGTACATCGGGCCCGTCGAGGACGGGGACATCCTCGACGTGCTCGATCACCGCGGCGCGTTTCTCGGACGGGGCTACGTCAATCGCCGCTCGCTGATCGCGATCCGCCTCCTGACACGCGGCCGAGACGAGATCGACGCCGCCTTCTTCGCCCGCCGCTTCGAGCGCGCCGTCGCCTATCGCGAAGGGCTCTATCCGGGCGACGACGCCTGGCGCGTCGTGAACGCCGAGGGCGACGGAATGCCGGGCTTGGTCGTCGATCGCTACGGCGACGTGCTCTCCGTCGGCATCCAGACGCTCGGCATGGATCAGCGGCGCGAGACCATCATGGCCCAGCTTCAGGAGTTGTTTCGGCCCAAGACCATCGTCCTGCGCGCCGATTCTCCGTTTCGAAAGCTCGAAGGCCTGGAGCTCGAGCGGCGCGTGTGGTCCGGAGACGAGAAGGCGCGCCCGCTGGTGACCGTGGGTGGACTGCGCTACGTCGTGGATCCTCTCGAAGGGCAGAAGACCGGGCTCTTTCTCGATCAGCGCGACAACCGAAGGCGCCTGCAGGGGCGGGTCGCTCATCGCGGCGTGCTCGACGTCTATTCCAACACCGGCGCGTGGGCCATGGCGGCCCTCGGCTACGGTGCCACCGAGGCGACGCTCGTCGAGTCGTCGCGCCCCGCGCTCGATCTCGCCGAGGAGAACCTGCGCGCCAACGATCTTCTCGGACGTGCGCGGCTCGTGCACGGCGACGCGTTCGACTTTCTCGAGGAGCTCGGTCGCGCCCGTGAGCGCTTCGCTGCGGTGGTCGTCGATCCGCCGGCCCTGGTGAAGAAGCGGAGCCAGCTCGCCCAGGGGCTCCGCGCCTACAAGGAGATCAATCGCCGCGCCATGCTGCTGCTCGAGGAGGGCGGCTGGCTCTTCTCCTCGTCGTGCTCGCATCCGGTGAGCCAGGAAGATCTGCGCCAGACGCTCGCCCAAGCGGCGCGCGAGGCCAAGCGTCCCTTCCGCCTCGTCGAGTGGGGATTTCAGAGCGCCGACCATCCCGTGCTGCTCGCGGCGCCGGAAACGGCCTATCTCAAATGCGCCGTCTTGCGAGCCTTCTGATCAGGGCGGCGCTCGCCGCCACCGCCGGCAGCGCATCGGCCGAAGTGGGTCGCTTCGCGCTCGACGCCCGCACCGTGCCCGTGGACGCCCTCGTGTGCGTGTGCGCCGAGCGCGCGGCACCACCCGCCATTCTGCACGTGGATGGCTTGGAATCGCCGCCGCCCGTGCTGTGGCCCAAGCCCGCGGGAGGGGACGCGCCGCGCACCATCCACTTGGCCATCGCCTGGCCGCCGCGCGGCCCGCTTCGCCTGCTGGCCGAGATTCCGGCGCGGGGGCGCGGCCGCGATCTTCCCTCGTGGGGCCAGAGTGGCACGCTGGGTCCCGGCGACTACGTGCTCACCGCGGCCGGCTTCGAGGCCGAGACGCTCCACGTGCGCGCCCCCGATCCCGCCGAAGAACGCTCGCGCGCCTTGCTCGGGCGGGCGCGCCTTCGCGCCGAAGAGGGCGATTCCACGCTCGCCGCCCGGCTGCTCGAGCAGATTGCCGATAAGAAGACGCCCGACGCCTACGCCGACGCCGCCAAGCTCGCGCTCGGCGATCTGCTTCCCTATTCGCGCTATCGGGAGCGCCCCGAATCGTGGCTCGTGGAGTGGATCGCGCGCCGCCATTCGGCGTGCGCGGTGGGCGAGGGGATCCGCGTCTGGCTCACGCACCACGACGATGCCCCAGGGCGGCAAGCGCTGGCGCGTGTGGTGGCGCGCTACCCGGAGACCCGCGCCTCCGAGCAAGCGAGGCCGTGGCTCTTGCCCATCACGCCGGTAGCGCCCTAGAGGTCGCTAGGCGGTCGCCTCGGGTCCTGCCGCAGGCGTTTCCCCATCTGCCTTCGCGTACTCGCCCTTCTTCACCTCGTCCAAGTAATTGAGGCGCAAGTCGCCGAGCGCGCGCTCGAAGAGCCGATTCTCGGCCTCGGTGCGGTTGCCGCGCGAGCGCACTTCGAGGGCGCTCAGCGTATCGATGGCCGTGCGCGCCCCACCCAGGTCGCGCTCGAGCTTTCCGGACAGCGGATGGGGGATCTTGCCCAGCGACATCCACGCGGCATGGAACAGATTGACGGCGAGCGCCTGAAACAGCTCGCTCTCGCGGTCTTCGCTCATCGTTTCTCCTCGCGCTCCTTCGCCTTGGCTTCGCTCCACAGCGCTTCCATCTCTTCGAGCGTCGATTCGGAAGGCGTCTTGCCGCGGGCCGCGAGCCTCTCCTCGATGTGGAGGAAGCGGCGGCGGAAGCGGCTCACCGTGGCGCGCAGCTCGCGCTCGGGGTCGACGCGCAGGTAACGTGCCAGATTGGCGACCGCGAACAGCAAGTCGCCGACCTCGTGGCGCAACTCGTCCTCGTGGCGCTCGCGGCTCTTCAAGGCCTCACGCACCTCGCTCAGCTCTTCTTCGATCTTCTCCATCACCCCCTCGACGCTCGGCCAGTCGAAACCCACCGACGAAGCCTTCTCCTGTGTCCGGTAGGCCGCGGTCAAGGAGGGCGCGCCCGCCGGCACCTGGCCGAGCACCGAAGCCGATCCCTTCTCGGCCTGCTTCAGGTGCTGCCAGCGCCGCTGCTGGTCGGAGGAAGAGATCACTTCCGGCGACTCCCCGAACAGATGCGGATGACGGCGGCGGAGCTTGCTGTCGGTGGCGCGCGCCAGATCGTCCAGGCCCGGTGCGCCCCGTTCCTGGATCATCTCGGCCAGGAACATGAGGAGGAAGAGCAGGTCACCGAGTTCCTCGCCGGTCGCCGACCAGTCGTGGTGAGAGACGCTCTCCAGGATCTCGTACGTCTCTTCCACGACGTAGGGCGTGAGCGTCGAAGGTGTTTGCTCGCGGTCCCACGGGCAGCCGCCGTCGCCGCGCAGGATACGGCACAGATCCCAGAGGAGGACGAGCCCGGAGCCGCGGGCGGGGGATTCGATCTTGGGTTCGGGGCGCATGCGGACAAAGTAGCACGAGCGAAGAAGTGGCAAGCCCGCGCGGCGTGTGCTATCCGTGATCTCGCCCCCGCGGCACCAAGCGTAGCCCGCCCGATCCGCCGCGGGCCGCGGAGGGTTCATGCCGCTCGCCACCTGGGTCGAAGTCGATCTCGATCAGCTCGACGCCAATCTCGACATTCTCCACCAGCGCATCGGCCGCGACCGCCGCATCCTGCTCGTGGTCAAGGCCGACGCCTACGGGCACGGCGCGGTCGAGGTCGCGCTCTCGGCCGCGGCGCGCGGCGTGCGCGACTTCGGCGTCGCCACGTTGCACGAGGGCATCCAGCTCCGCCGCGCCGGACTCGACGAGAACGTGCTCGTGCTCTCGCCGCTCTTGGAGAGCGAGATCCCCGAAGCGGTGGCGCACCGGCTCGAGCCCACCCTGCCCTCGCCTGACTTTGCGCGCCGCCTCTCGGCCGAGAGCCTGAGCGCGGGCACGGCGACCCGGGTGCACGTCGAGATCGACACCGGCATGGGCCGAACCGGCGTCGACCCCGACGACGCGCTCGCGTTTCTGAGCGAGGTCGTCACCCTCGAGGGCTTGCGCCTGGGCAGCGTGTACACCCATTTCCCGGACGCCGACGGAGACGATCCCGCCTTCACGCTCGCGCAGTGGGAGAGCTTTCGCGCGCTGCTCGCGAAGCTCGCCGCGCACGGCATCCGCCCGCCGCTCGTGCACGCGGCCAACAGCGCCGCCGTGATGCGCTTCCCCGAAACTCTCGGCGATCTCGTGCGCCCCGGGCTCGCCGCCTACGGACACTATCCGCCGAACGTGAACGGGATCGGCATTCATCCCGTGATGACCTTCAAGAGCCGCCTCGTGCAGATCCGTCCCATGGCGGCCGGCCGCTCCATCTCCTACGCGCGCACGTTCACCACCGAGCGACCGAGCGTGATCGGCGTCGTGCCGGTCGGTTACGGACATGGCTATTCCTGGCTCTGCTCGAATCGCGGTGCTATGTTGGTGGGCGGTCGCCGTGCGCCCATCGTCGGCCGGGTCACCATGGATCTCACGATGATCGACCTCACCGATCACCCGGTGGCCGAGGTGGGCGACGAGGTCGTTCTGTTCGGCGGGCAGGATCAGGCCGCACTCCCGGTCGAGGAGGTCGCGGCCTGGAGCGGAACTTTGAGCTACGAGATCCTGTGCACGATCGGCAAGCGCGTCACGCGCATCTACGTGAGGCAGGGAAGGCCGGTGAAGGTGCTGACTCTCCTGGGAGAGCGCGGTCGCCGCGGATTCGAGCCGCTCGAGATCGAGCCGGCGGGGAAATAGGCGGAGCGCCGTGCGCGTCGAAGCGCCGTTCAAGGTCGGGGATCGCATCCGCCATCCCGTCTTCGGCGACGGCCTCGTGCTCGAAGTCTCGGCGCGTGGCGAGGACTTTGCCCTGCGCGTGTCGTTTTCCAAAGACGGCGCGCAGCGCAAGGTGATGGCGCGCGCCGCCCGTGTCGAGAAGCTCGAAGGCAGCGAGGACGGCCGTCGTTAGATCCCTTTCGACAAAGCGCCCCCGGGAGCCCATCGTTTGAAGCCGGAAGCCGAATCCGTTTCTCCCGACACCCTGGTGACCGAGGCGCGACGCGTGTTGCAGCACGCGCATGCGCCTTATTCGCGCTTCCCCGTGGGCGCCGCCCTGCTCGGTGAGTCGGGCCGCGTCTATCTCGCCGTCAACGTGGAGAACGCCTCGTACGGACTCTCGGTGTGCGCCGAGCGCAGTGCCGTGTTCGCCGCCGTCGCGGCGGGAGAGCGGAGATTCCAGGCCCTGGCGGTGGCCACCGACACGGCGGAGCCGACGCCGCCCTGCGGCGCGTGCCGGCAGGTGCTGCGCGAGTTCGTGGCCGACCTGCCCATCCTCCTCGCGGCCCGCACCGGCGAGCCGGTGACCCGCCGCCTGAGCGAGCTCCTGCCGCACGCGTTTTCGCCGCCGGTGGTCGGGCGCGACCGCGGCTTCACCGCCTGAGGCGCGCCCGTGGATAAGGACCAGCTCGTCGATCGCATCACCGACATCCTCCTGGCCGAGCTTTCGGGCCGCTCGCTGGCCCCGCGCGGGAGCGGGGCGCCGGGCTGTCCCGATTGCGACGCCTGGGGCGCCTGCCCCGTCCACTGCATGACGCAGCTCCGATCCGCGTTCGACGCCGGTGCTGCGCGCGCCGCCTCGAGCCTGGGCTTCGCCTGCCCGGCCGACGACGGCGTGCGCTCGCGCATCGATCACACGCTGCTCAAGCCCGAAGCGACGACGGCGCAGATCCTCCAGCTGTGCAAGGAAGCGCGCGAGAACTGCTTCGCCTCCGTGTGCATCCATCCCACGTACGTGGCGCTGTGCGCGCGCGAGCTGGCCGGCTCCCCGGTGCGCGTGTGCACGGTCGTCGGATTCCCCTTGGGCGCGCACTTGCCCGAAGTGAAGGCCTACGAGACGCGGCGCGCGGTGCAGGATGGCGCGGCCGAGATCGACATGGTGGTGAACATCGGCGCGCTCAAGTCGCGCGAGCACGATCTGGTGCGCCGCGACATCGGCGCGGTGATCGAAGCCGCCGGCTCCGAAGCGCTCGTCAAGGTGATCCTCGAGATGACCCTGCTCACGCTCGAGGAGAAAGTGGCGGGCTGCCTCCTGGCCAAGGCGGCGGGCGCGGATTTTGTGAAGACCTCGACCGGCTTCGCGGCCGGTGGCGCCACGGTCGAAGACGTCAAGCTCATGCGCCTCGTGGTCGGCCCCGAGATGGGCGTGAAGGCAGCGGGCGGCATCCGCTCGCGCGAGGACGCGCAGGCCATGATCGCTGCCGGAGCGACGCGGCTCGGAACTTCGGCGTCGGTCAAGATCGTGCGCGGGGAGAAAGTAGCGAGCAGCTATTAGCTTGTCGCGTCCCGATTCTGGACGCGTGGAACGAAATCCGGCCGCTCGGGTTGACTCTTCGCCAAGCCTCCCGCACGATTCCATTTAGACGCCCCGCTACGGCACCCGCGGAGGGAGAATGGCGCTCCGCGAAACCATTCGAGGTCCCGTTTCTGAATCGTGGTCGCCGGTCTTGGCCGGCGTCCCGCGCGAACTGTGGGAGCAATTGCGCGCGGCCGGGCGCCGGCTCCTCCTCCTCGACTACGACGGCACTCTCGCCCCCTTCCACGTCCACCGCGATCGAGCCCAGGTGCCCCCCCGCGTGGCCCGGCTGGTGCGCGCGCTGGCGCAGAGCCGGCGCACCAGCCTCGCCCTGATCTCGGGTCGTCCCATCGAAGAGCTGGAAAGGCTGCTCGGCGACCGCGACCTGGGCGTCCATTGGATCGGAGAGCACGGCTGGGAGGAACGCGCTCCGCGCGGCGAGATCCGGCGCCATGCGTTGAGCGACGAAGCGCGCGAGGGACTCGAAGGCGCGTGGAAGGCGATCGGCGCGCGTGGACTTCACTCGCGAATCGAGCGCAAGCGCACCGGGCTCGTCCTCCACACGCGCGGGCTTTTCCCCGACGCCGACCTTGCCCTGCGTCGCGCCGCCGAGGGGGTATGGCTGCCGTGGACCGAGCGCGCGCCCTTGCGCCTCGATCCCATCCACGGCGGCCTCGAGCTGCGTGCCGAGGGTCGCGACAAGGGCCGAGCGGCGCTCGATCTGCACCGGCGCTCGGGCGAGCTCACGATGATCGTGTACGTGGGCGACGACGAGAGCGACGAGGACGCGTTCCGGGCCCTCGCCGATCTCGGCTACGGCATCCGCGTCGGGCGCGACGACACGCCCACGCAGGCGCGGGGGCGCTTGCCCAAGCCCGAGGCCATGGACGAGTTCCTCTCACGCTGGCTCGATTCGGAGTCGATGGCGGATCCGGCAGACGAGGAGCGCGAATGAGCCGCCTCGTCGTGGTCTCGAACCGGCTGCCGAGCTTGCGCTCGGGTCCCAACGTGGGCGGGCCGGAAGCCGCCGCGGGCGGACTGGCTCCCGCCGTCCTGGCCGCGCTCCGCCGCCATGCCGGCAGCTCGTGGTGCGGCTGGACCGGGCGCGTCGCGCAGGACGACGAGACGGAGGCGCTCTCGCAGCGCATCGTGCGCGGCGTGCGCTTCCTCGGCTTGCCGCTCACCAAGGTCGAAGTCGAGCTCTACTACAACGGCTACTGCAATCGCACCTTATGGCCGCTCTTTCACTGTTTCCAGGACCTGGTGCACGTGCGTCTCGAGGAGGAGCGGGCCTACCGCTCCGTGCAGCGGCGCTTCGCCAGCGCGATCGCGCCGCAACTGCGCGCCGACGATCTCCTCTGGGTGCACGATTACCATCTCCTGCTCTTCGGCCGCGAGCTGCGCGAGATCGGCTGGACGGGACGCGCCGGCTTCTTCCTGCACATTCCCTTTCCGCCGCTCGAGCTCTTCACCCTGCTCGCCGATCCCGCCGACACGCTGGCCGCACTCCTGGAATACGACGTGGTGGGATTTCACGTGCCGCGCTTCGCCGAGAACTATGTCCAGGCGGCGACGCGGCTCTTGGGCGCCGCCTGGGACGGGACGCACCTGCGCTGGCGCGGGCGTGTGCAGCGCGTGGGCGCGTTCCCGGTGGGCATCGATCTCGCGACCTTCGTGCCCACGCCGGCCGATCTCGAGCGCTCGCGCCGGCGCGAGGTGCTGGGCAAGGTGGTGGGGGATCGGCGCGTGCTCGTGGGCGTGGACCGGCTCGATTACACCAAGGGGATCACGGAGCGCATCCTCGCCTTCGAGGAGTTCCTGCGCCGCTCTCCGGAGTGGCGAAACCGCGTCGTCTTCCTGCAGATCGCCGCTCCGAGCCGCACGCACGTGCGCGCCTACCACGAGCGCAGGCGCCAGGTGGAAACGCTCGTGAGCCGCGTGAACGGCGAGCTGGGCGAGCACGATTGGATGCCGATCCGTTATCTCTATCGCGCCTACTCGCAGGACTTCCTGTCCGATCTCTACCGCGAAGCCGACGCCGCGCTCATCACGCCGCTGCGCGACGGCATGAACCTCGTGGCCAAAGAGTTCGTCGCCGCGCAGGATCCAGAGCACCCCGGCACGCTCGTCCTCTCGCGGACGGCGGGAGCGGCCGAGGAGCTGCGCGAGGCCGTGCTCGTCAATCCGTTCGTGCAGTCGGATCTGGCGCGCGGCATCCACGAGGCCCTGACCATGAGCGAGAGCGAGCGCCGCCGCCGGCACCGAGCACTCTTCGCCCGCGTGCGCGCCGGCACGGCGGAGGAGTGGGGACGTCGCTTCCTCGGCGAGCTCGAGCGCGTCGGCCGCATCACCGATCCCGAAGCGCCCGCGCCTTCCGTCATGACGTCATGAAGGGCGATTCCATGCAAGCCACCGCTGCCACTCCCGCAACCCAGGTGAAACCGGCGCCCGCACCCGCCCCGGTTCCGCAGGAGTCGCCCGGGGCCTTCGCCCTGCGCGACTGCGCGCTCATCGCCATCGCCACCGGCGTGCGCGCGCACAATTTGAAGGAGCTGCACGAGCGCGTGTCCGGCATCGAGCCCGGATGCCTCTACTACCACTTCTGGGGCGGCCTCTTGCGGCCGAAGTTCGACGACCCCGAGTACCGCAACGACTTCGCCATCTGGGTGCGCAGCGAGGTGCACGACGAAGCGCTGGCCGAGAGACTGGCGAGCGTGGACCCGACCCAGCACGAAACCCTCGAGGGGCTGCGCGAAGCCGTGTGCGAGGCCATCGAGTCCCGCCTCGAGGTGCTGGAGGCAGCGGCCTGGCAGCGCGCCCAGAGTCCATTCCACTTCGTGCGCTCGCAGATCGCCGTCTTCGACACCGGGCGCACGCTGCGCAAGCCGCAGCAGCTCGCCGAGAGCCTGCCGAGCATGAGTCTGGGCAGCGTCTTCTATCACTTCATCGATGCTCGGCGCCGCGTGCCCGAGCGCCTCGACGACTTTCGCGTCTGGCTCCTCCACTGGGGCTCGCGCTATCAGGACCTGTGCGACCGGCTGGCCGAGGTGGACTACTACTTCAATTCGCTCGCCGAGCTCCGGCGCGAGCTGGCGCAGATCCTCGGCGAGTATTTCGAGATCCCGCCCAGGAGGCGCGACGAGGAGGCGGCGTGAGCCTGCTCGACCAGTACGCCGCGGTCGCCGGAAGCGAGGTCATCGACCAGCTCCGGCAGCTCGGGTCCAAGGTGAAAGGGGCCCGCATCATGCACGTGAACTCCACGCGCAAGGGGGGAGGCGTGGCGGAGATCCTCGACCGGCTGGTGCCGCTCATGCAGGAAGTCGGCATCGACGCGCACTGGGACATCATCGACGGGCCGGAAGAGTTCTACGAGTGCACGAAGGCGTTCCACAACGCTCTCCAGGGCGAGCACGTCACGATCGGCAGCGCCCACCTGCGCGCCTACGAGATGGCCAACGAGGTCGCCGCCGAGCGCATGCGAAGCCAGCTCGAGCAGGCCGACTTCGTGTTCATCCACGATCCCCAGCCTGCGCGCTTGCTCCCGCTCTGCCCCCACCGCAAGGGCAAATGGATCTGGCGCTGCCACATCGACATTTCGAGGCCGTTTCTGCCCGTCTGGAAGTACCTGCGGCGCCTGCTCGTGGGTTACGACGCGAGCATCTTCTCGCTCTCCGATTTCGCCCAACCCTTGCCCTATCCGCTCTATCTCATCCCCCCGAGCATCGATCCCTTGAGCGACAAGAACAAAGACCTTTCGCCGGCCGAGATCGACGCGGTGCTGCGCGAGTTCGAGCTGGATCCCGACCGTCCCATCGTGCTTCAGGTCTCGCGCTTCGACCACTTCAAGGATCCGGTGGGGGTGATCGAGGCCTACCGCTTCGCCAAGCCCTACGTGCCGGGCCTGCAGCTCGTGCTGGCCGGTGGCTCGGCCTCCGACGATCCGGAAGGCGAAGTGGTGGTGCGCGAGGTCCAGCTTGCGGCCGAGGATGATCCCGACATCCATGTCCTTCTTCTGGCGCCCGACGCGCACCGGACGATCAACGCGCTGCAGCGGGCGGCGACCATCGTGATCCAGAAATCGCTGCGCGAAGGCTTCGGCCTCACGGTCACCGAGGGTCTGTGGAAGGGGAAGCCGGTGGTGGGCGGGAACACGGGCGGCATCCGCCTTCAGGTGGTGAACCATCACACGGGATTCCTGGTCAGCTCGCCGGAGGGCGCCGCGCTTCGCATCCGCTATCTCTTGCGCAACGTGATCGAGCGCCAGGAGATGGGCAAGAAGGCGCGCGCTTTCGTGCGCGAGAACTTCCTCCTCACGCGCCAGCTGCGCGAGTACCTCACGCTGCTCGTCGGATTGCGTCACGGACACACCGAGCGCATCGAGCTCGGCTAGCCTCGCTCCCGCTCCTCCGTGTAGAATTGTTCGATTGCGGCGACGGTCCTGTCGCCGTTGTTTCGGGGGGAAACGTGGCCGAGACGGGCAACGAAGATCGGGCGGACGGCTATCCTTCGACTCTCGGCGGGCCGGTGGTCGACGCGCGCGCCGCGATCCGCAAGAAGCGAGACGGCGGCAAGCACAGCGCCGACGAGATCCTCGCTCTGACTGCGGGCTTCACGCGCGGCCGCATCCCCGACTACCAGATCGCCGCCTGGCTCATGGCCGTCTACTTCCAGGGCTTGGACGCCGACGAGACGCTCGCGCTCACCCAGGCCATGCTGCACTCGGGCGAGCTGATCACGCTGCCGGGACTTTCCGGCCCGACCGTGGACAAGCACTCGACGGGTGGCGTGGGCGACAAGGTCTCGCTCGCGTTGGCGCCCATCGTGGCCGCCTGCGGTGCTTTCGTGCCCATGATCTCGGGGCGCGGCCTCGGCCACACGGGCGGCACGCTCGACAAGCTCGAATCGATCCCCGGCATGCGCGTCCAGCTCCCTTCCGACGAGTTTCGAAAGCTGGTGCGCGCGCACGGGCTCGCGTTCGGGAGCCAGACCTCCGACATCGCGCCCGCCGACCGCTTGCTTTACGCGCTGCGCGACGTGACCGCCACGGTCGAGTGCATTCCGCTCATCGTGTCCTCGATCCTGTCCAAGAAGTTCGCCTCGGGCACCAAGCGCGTCGTGTTCGACGTCAAGGCGGGACGCGGCGCGTTCATGCGCAGCCCGGAGCGCGCGCGCGAGCTGGCACGCCAGCTCCTCGAGGTGACCCGCGGGCTCGGCTTCGAGGCCACCGCACTGATCACCAACATGGAGCAGCCGCTCGGACGAAACGTGGGCAACGCGCTCGAGGTGGCCGAAGCGATCGAAGTGCTTCACGGCGGCGGCCCCGACGACACGCGTGAGCTGACCTTGAGGCTCGCGGGCGAGATGCTGGTGCTCGCGGGTCTCGCCGATTCGGTCCCCGACGGCGAGCACAAGGCGAGAATCGCCGTCACCGCCGGCAAGGCGTTCGCCAAGTTCATGGAGATCGTCGAGGCGCAGGGCGGCAGCCCGCGCTACCTCGGCGACCCATCGCAGCTTCCGAAGACCGAGCGCTCGCACGGCATCGTGGCTCCGCGGGACGGCTACGTCACCTCGCTCGACGCATTCGAGGTCGGCGAGATCGTCGTCCATCTGGGGGGCGGACGCCTGCGCAAGGACGAGAAGGTGGATCCCGCCGTGGGCATCGTGCTGCTCAAGAAGGTGGGGGACAGGGTGGCGGCCGGCGAGCCCCTGGCCACGATTCACGCGCGCGACGCCGCGCAGGAAGCGATCCAGGCGCTGACCGGGGCCTATCACATCGGAGACCAGCCGCCCGCGCGCGCTTCGCTCGTCCTCGAGAGGATGCAGGCTCCCTCCGCCGCCGTCTGATAGACTGCCGCGACATGACGAGTTCGCCCGCTACGACTGGGCCGGCCAAGCCGGCGAGCGACGCGACGGCCGAGATGATCCAGATCGCCCTGCCCAACGACGCCAACGTGCACGGCTCGGTTCTGGGCGGAACGGTCATGCACTGGATGGACCTGGCGGCGGCGGTCGCGGCGCATCGCCACGCGCGTCGCCCCGTAGTCACGGTGTGCGTCGACCAGATCACCTTCGATGCGCCGATCCGGATCGGGCAGCTCGCCATTCTCAAGGCCAAGGTCACGCTCGCGGCCACGACCTCGATGGAAGTCGCGGTCGAGGTCCTGAGCGAGGATTTGAACGGCGGGATCCGCCGCCACACGAGCACCGCCTACTTCACCTTCGTGGCCATCGACGCCGAGGGGCGGCCGACGCCGGTTCCGCCGCTTCGCCTCGACACGGACGAGGAGCGGGCCGAGCACCAAAGAGCGCAGGCGCGGCGCGAGCATCGCCTGGCGCTTCGGCGAGGAGGAAGTCGTGCCGGTTAGCATCGTCGTGCCGCAGCTCGGCGAGAGCATCGCCGAGGGGACGATCTCGAAGTGGCTCAAGAAAGCGGGCGATACCGTCCGCAAGGACGAGCCTGTGGTCGAGATCATGACCGACAAGATCACGGTCGAGGTTCCGGCGCCGGCCGAGGGCACGATCGGCTCGATCACCGTCGAGGAAGGTCAAACCGTGCCCGTCGGCGTGGAGATCGCGGTCATCTTGAAGGCGGGCGAAGCGGCCGGCGCCAGCG
>DATFWU010000210.1:0-3492 GCA_035259005.1 Candidatus Eiseniibacteriota bacterium | reverse complement strand
AGGGGTGCTGTCCCTAGTACGAGAGGACCGGGACGGACGAACCTCTAGTGTACGTGTTGTCCTGCCCAGGGCAGCGCACGGTAGCTATGTTCGGAAGCGATAAGCGCTGAAAGCATATAAGCGCGAAACGTCCCCCAAGATGAGATCTCCCGTGGCATAAGCCACCTAAAGGCTCCTCGAAGACTACGAGGTCGATAGGCCGGAGGTGTAAGGAGAGTAATCTCTTCAGCCGACCGGTACTAATCCGCCGTGAGGCTTGGCCGATTTCGATGTCTTGCCCGGCGCTCCCGTCTCTTCTTCCTTCGGTTGTCGAATCTTTGCGCTGATTCGTTTCAAGGCCAATCTTTGCTGGCGGCGTGGACACGTCCCGCATCCGGCTCGGCTCTTGGCGTTCAGCGCAATAAGCGTGAAGAGATTCCCGGTGGTTATGGCGGAGGGGCCACACCTCTTCCCATTCCGAACAGAGAAGTTAAGCCCTCATGCGCCGATGGTACTGCGGGTGCAAGCCCGTGGGAGAGTAGGTTGCCGCCGGGATAAATTGAGAAGGCCGGGGTCCTTGCCCCGGCCTTCTTCCTTTTTGCGCGGGAGGGCCGTCATGCCGCAGAGCAGCGTCTCGAATGTCGCCCACGTCATTCAGCTCGCCGTCGCCCCCGTGTTCCTGCTCACCGGCGTTGGATCGCTGCTGAGCGTGCTCACCAACCGCTTGGGCCGGATCATCGATCGCGCGCGCGGCCTCGAGGGCCGCCTCGTCGTGGCTACGCCCGACGAAGCGGCCCCCCTGCACGGCCAGCTGGCCACGCTCTCGCGCCGCGCCAAGCTCGTGAGCTCGGCGATCACACTGTGCACGACCTGCGCGCTCCTCATTTGCGGCGTGATCGTGGTCCTCTTCCTGAGCGCGTTCATCCATCCCACGCTCGACAAGATCTCGGCCTTCCTCTTCATCGCCGCGATGCTGGCGCTGTTCGCCGGACTGCTCTTCTTCCTGCGCGAGATCTTCCTGGCCACGGCGGCGCTGCGCATCGGGCCGCACTAGCGGAGCAAGTCCACCTTTCCGAAACAGGTCTTCGTTGCGGGCCGCAGGGCTGTGGGGGAGCCCCCTTTCCCGTAGACGCGAGACGGAGACTGTCAAGGTTCGTTCGAACCGTGCATGATGGGCGGCGGAAACAGGAGGGAATTGCATGCAGCTCGGCATGATCGGCTTGGGAAGAATGGGCGGAAACATGGTGCGCCGGCTGCAGAAGGCGGGGCACTCCTGCGTCGGCTACGCCGCGGAGGCGGACGCGGTGCAGGCTCTGGTCAAAGAAGGCATGATCGGGGCCGCTTCGGCCGCCGATCTCGTGAAGAAGCTCGCGCCGCCCCGGGCCGTGTGGCTCATGGTGCCGGCCGGAGCGGTCGATGCGGTCATCGACTCGTTGCTTCCGTCGCTCACCGCCGATGACGTGGTGATCGACGGCGGCAACTCCCACTATCACGACGACATTCGTCGCGCCGCGGGCCTGCGCGACAAGGGTGTCCACTACGTCGATGTCGGCGTGAGCGGCGGCGTGTGGGGCTTCGAGCGCGGCTACTGCCTCATGGTGGGGGGCGAGGACGCGGTCGTGCGGCGGCTCGATCCGATTTTCGCCACGCTCGCCCCGGGCATCGATGCCGCGCCGCGCACGCCGGGACGGGAGAAGCTCGGCGGCACGGCGGAGAAGGGCTATCTCCACTGCGGCCCGGCGGGCGCCGGACACTTCGTCAAGATGGTGCACAACGGCATCGAATACGGAGTGATGGCGTCCTTCGCCGAGGGCTTCAACATCCTGAAGCACGCCGACGTCGGCATGGGACAGCGCGCGGTGGACGCCGAGACCACGCCGCTTCGCCATCCCGAGCACTATCGATATCGCTTCGATCTGCGCGATGTGGCCGAGGTGTGGCGGCGAGGGAGCGTGATCTCGTCCTGGCTCCTCGACCTCGCGGCGAACGCGCTGCTCGCGAGCCCGGATCTGGGCAAGTACCAGGGACGCGTGGCGGATTCGGGCGAGGGCCGCTGGACGATCAACGCCGCAATCGACGAATCGGTGCCGGCGCACGTGCTCACCGCCGCCCTCTACGACCGCTTCGAGTCGCGGGGCGAGGCCGAGTTCGCCAACCGTGTTCTCTCGGCGCTACGGGATCAATTCGGCGGGCACGCGGAGAAGAAGGGGTAGAGCGCTCGTCTCTACTCCGGCAGGACGACCACTTTGACTTGGCTCGACTCGCGGCCGGCGCGGAGGGACGCGAAGTAGACGCCGGCGCCCACGCGCGACCCGCCGCCGTCTCGCAAGTTCCAGCGCAAGCGGTGCACACCCGCGCCCAGCGTGCCCTCGTGCACGTGCGCCACGACACGCCCGCTGGCCGACACGATCTCGAGCGACACGGGGTCGGAGGCGGACGCCGACGGCACGCTCACGCTGAACGAAATCGCCTCGCGCGCCGGGGTCGGCCACGGCGCGGCCAGCGCCAGTCGGTCGGGCAAGAGCGGGGGGCCCGCGTCCACCGCGCCGGCCTCGTCCACGAACAAAGTTTGGTTGATCGCGACGCCGGTCAAGAAGCTGCGCTTGCGGGATGGCCAGTCGACGATCACCGTGTCCACGACCGCCGCCCCCGCCCCCAGGCCGAACAGCGTGCGCAGGGGCTCCTGGCATCCGAACCCGAACCCGGCCGAGATCTGCTTCACCTGCCGCTTGCCGTTCGCCGACACCGTGATGCGCGCTCCGATGCCGCTCCGGTTGCTCGAGCGGCCGAGCACGTCGACCGCGAGCCATGGCTTGGCCGCCCCGTCGTTGCGGTACAAGACGTTGGCCGCCTCGGTCGACACGTAGAGATCGGGATCGCCGTCGCGGTCGTAGTCGGCCCAGGCCGCGGCGCGCGTGCGCGCGATGACTCCGGCGTCGCCGGTCAGCGTGTAGGCCGAGCCCGTGAGATTGTTGTACAGCTGGTTGGCCGAGTTGAAATTCCCGACGTAGAGATCCTCATCTCCGTCCAGATCGTAGTCGGCGAAGTTGCCCGCCGTGCCCTCGGCGATCGAGGCCACGCCCTTGGCCTCGGCCACGTCGGTGAAGGTTCCGTTTCCCAGATTGTGATAGAGAAAGTCGGCGCCTTCGTTGTCGGCAAGGAAGAGATCGAGCCAGCCGTCGTTGTCGAAGTCGCCCCATTCGGCCGCCCAAGTGGCCGTGGCGCCCACGGTGCCGGCCGTGCCCGTGACGTCGGTGAACACTCCGCCGTCGTTTCGGAACAGGTGGCTCGGACCCGCGTTCACTCCGAGGAACACGTCCATGTCGCCGTCGTTGTCGTAGTCCGCCCATACCGAAGAAATCACGCCGCTCAGCGAGAGTCCGGCCGCGGCGGTCACGTCGGTGAAGGTGCCGCCGCCGTTGTTGTGCCACAGCTTGCACGGCCCGCCCGTGAGGTTGGCGACGAAGAGATCGAGCCGTCCGTCGCCGTCGTAGTCCACCCAGTTCGCCGTCC
>DATFWU010000209.1:0-7350 GCA_035259005.1 Candidatus Eiseniibacteriota bacterium | reverse complement strand
CCACAAGCCGCTCTGGCACTTCTTCCCCAACGTGCGCGAGGCGGCGTGGCCTTCGAGCGGACGCGGCGTATGGCGGCGGCGTTACGCGCCCACGCTCGCAGCCCTGCTCCTCTTCTGGATCGGATTCGTGGGCTACACGGCCTTCACGCCGTGGTCGAGCGCCTTCGGTCGCACCTACTGGTACGGGCCCGAGAAGGACAAGGTCGTGGCCCTCACCTTCGACGACGGCCCCGAGGAGCCCTACACCTCGCAGGTGCTCGACATCCTGAAACGCGAGCACGTGCGGGCCACGTTCTTCGTCATCGGCGCCAATGTGCGCCACTATCCGGAGAGCACGGCGCGCATCGCGGCGGACGGGCACGTGATCGGCAACCATTCCGACACCCATCCCATGGCGCTGGCCTTGGAGCCCGAGGCCGTGATCAAGGACGAGGTGGATCGCGCCGAGCGCCAGATTCACGCCGTCGCCGGTGTCTATCCCTCGCTGTTCCGCCCGCCGCAAGGCATCCGCTCGCCCTGGCTCATGAAGGTGACCGAGGAGGACTCGCTCGCCACCGTGACCTGGGACGACGCCGCTCGCGACTGGGAGCGTCGAACCGCCGACGATCTGGTCGAGCGGGCCGTGAACGAGACCTCGCCGGGCGCGATCATCCTGTTGCACGACGGACTCAACCTCGACCATCGTGCCGATCGCACGGCCACGGTCGAGGCACTGCCCCGGATCATCGAGCGCTTGCGGGCTCGCGGCTACCGCTTCGTGACCGTGCCCGAGCTCCTGCACCTGCCCTCGACGCTGGCGCACTGGCGGGGAGGATCGAGCCCGAACCACGCGTGAGCGGAGGGCAGGGGGGCGCGGGTGGATCGCGCTCCTGGTTTCGGTAAGATAGCGATTGGTTTGGCATCGGCCGCCTTGGGGGGAGGGTCAGAAGCCAGCCAGACACTGGATTCGGGCGAAGGGCCCGAAGGAGACCAGGTCGTCCATGGCATGGCCCAGCGTTTCTCCGCGCGACGCGCCGCTTCACGTCGCGCTGATCACGGAATTCTATTATCCCCACCTCGGCGGCGTGACCGAGCACGTCCACTTCCTGCGCCGGGAGCTGGTGCGCCGCGGCCACCGCGTCACCATCGTCACTTCGCACATGCCGGGCGAGGGTGAAGACGGCCCCGACGTCGTGCGCATCGGCACGAGCCGCGTGCTGCCGAGCAACGGATCGCTCGCCCGGCTCACCACCGGATGGGGTCTTCAGCGCCAGCTCGAGCGCGTGCTGCGCGAGCGCCGCGTCGATCTGGCGCACGTCCACGGCGGGCTCGCGCCCACCTTCGGGATTCTCGCGCCGCGCGCCGCCGAGCGCGTGGGCATTCCCGCCGTCGCCACCTTCCATTCCTGGTTCAAGCGCTCGATCGCCTACGAATGTTTCCGCCGCCCGTTGCAGCGCGAGTCTCGCCGCCTGGCGGCGTGCATTGCGGTGAGCGAGCCGGTCGTGCACGCGCTCAGCCGCTACTTCGAGATCGACTGGGAGATCGTTCCCAACGGCGTCGATACGGCTTCGTTCCATCCCAACGGACGCCGTCCGGTGGACGCCCTGGCCGATCATCCGCGCCTTCTCTTCCTGGGGCGGCTCGACCCGAGGAACGGGCTCGGCACCGTGCTCAAGGCCATGCCGCAGATCCTCGAGCGCTTCCCCGGAGCCGAGCTTATCGTGGCCGGTGACGGTCCGCTCTTTCCCCTCTACCAGCGACAGGCGGCGCGCTTCGGAAGCCGGGTTCGTCTGGTGGGGCGGATCTACGACGAGCGGCCCGAGCACTACGGCACCTCGGACATCTACCTGTGTCCGACCAACAAGGCCTCCTTCGGCATCACGCTGCTCGAGGCCATGGCGTGCGGCACGCCGCTCGTGGTCAGTGACATCGTCGGCTTCCGCGAGCTGATCGACGGGGGCCAGGAAGCGGTGCTCGTGCCCGCCGACGATCCCGGCGCCTGGAGCCGGACGGTGATCGAGCTCTTGTCCGATCCCCAGCGCCGGGCACAGATGGGGCAGGCGGGATTGGCCAAGGCCGAGCGCTATGCCTGGCCCGACGTGGCCGAGCGCACTCTCCAGATCTACCGGCGGGTCTTGTCGTGAGCGCCTTGGTGTCGTGGGGCGCGGCCGGTGCCGCGTTGGCGCTCGGGCTCACGGCCCGCGGCGCGTTCGATCCCAATAGCGCGCTGTTCGGCCGCGTGGTGAGTCGCGGTGCAAAGAACGGCGACCGGGTCTATCTCACGTTCGACGACGGGCCCAATTCCGAGGCCACGCCGCGCATCCTCGACGCCCTCGCCGAGGGCGGGGCGGTGGCCACGTTCTTTCTCGTGGGCCGTCACGCCGAGATGTACGGCGATCTGGCGCGCCAGGTCGCGGCCGCCGGGCACGACGTGGGCAATCACACCTACGATCACAGAAAGCTCCACTTCCTCGGTCCCGACGCCATCCGCCGCGAGCTTCGAAGCGCGCACCACGCCATCGCCGAGGCCACGGGCCAAGAGCCCGCGCTCTTCCGCGCGCCGCATGGCTATCGCAATCCGTTCGTGGCGCGGGAGGCCGCCCGCCTCGGCTATACGACCTTCGGGTGGAGAGGGAGCGTGTTCGACACGGCGCGGCCGGGAGCGGAGGAGATTCGCCGCCGTGTGGCGCGCCTGCTCGAGCCGGGGGCCATCGTGCTCCTGCACGACGGCGACGGCTACGATCCGCGCGGCGACCGCAGCCAGACCGCGGCCGCGCTTCCCGGCATTCTCGAAGACGCGCGGGCGCGCGGGCTCACCTTCGGCCGGCTCTCGGAGCTCGCCTGACCATGGCGCGCTGGCGTCTCGTCCTGCTCGCGTCCCTCGTGCCCTTGGGCGCGGTCGTGCTCTGGCGCTTCCCCTGGATACAGGCGGCGGGGGTGGTGGAGCGCGCCGACGCCGGCTTTCTCACCCTGGCGCTCGCCGCCAACCTGGCTGCCATCTTCGCCAAAGGCTGGGCGTGGAGTCTCTTGCTCGACCCCGTGGGCCCGCATCGCTTCCTGGTGGCGCAGGAAGCCAACCTCGTGGGTGCCGCGGTCAACAACCTGTCCGTCTCGGTGGTGGGAGAAGTCGAGCGGGTTCGCTACCTCTCTTTCGTCGAGGACCTTTCGCCGGGCAAGGTGGCCGTCTCGGTGGTGTGGGCACGCGCTCTGGAGGGGGCCGCGCTCGCGCTCGTGCTCGTCGCCGGGTCCGTCTTTCTCGATCTGCACTGGGGCATGCGCCTGGCGCAGACGGTGGCCGCGGCCGCCATCTTGGCGCTCCTCGTGGTGGCGTGGATCGGCCGCTCCCAGCCGCCCCCGGCCCGCTGGCCCGCCCAGGTGCGTGAGCTGGCCACGAGCTTCGGAGAGATCGGCTCGCCGCGCCGCTTGGTGGCACCTCTGGCGCTCGATCTCGTGAACTGGGCCGGCGAGTGGATGACGCTCCACTTCACGCTGCTCGCCGTGCACGCCCACGTGGGGTGGGGGACGACACTGACCGCGCTCCTCGCCATCAACGTGGCCGGCGGCGCGCGCCTGCTCCCCGCCAACGTCGGCATCCTGCAGATCGCGCTCGCCGCCGTCTTGCTCCCGGCGCGCGTAGGCTCGCATCACGTGATTGCCGCCGGGTTCCTCTTCCAATTCATTCAGGTCATGCCCGTTCTTCTGCTCGCGCTCGGGGTGGTGCTGCACCGCCCCGAGGCGTGGAAGAGCGCGCGTGCGAGGTCCACGGGATGAGAATTCCAAGCCTCCTCGTGCTCTTGCTCCTGGTCCCGACCCCCGCCCTGGCCTCGTCGTCCTCGGCCAAGCCGCACGTCTTCTTCGGCGAGGTGAAGGCCGACACCGTGCAGGCCACCTTGAGCGAGGTCTATCCGGCCGCGGTCAAGGCTTTCACCGACGACGACTGGAAGGTGCCCTTCGATTCGACGAAGACGCATGTGCTCACCGAGTGGAGGGAGTTCCATCATCCGCTGGCCAAGATGCTCCTCGGCAAGCTGTGGGCGCGCTGTGAAGTTGACATCCGCCCGCTCGATCGGGCGCACGTGGTTCTCTTGTTCCGCGGCGGCATCGCCTCACCGAATGACATCGAGTCGAATCCCGCCTTCGCCCTCGCCAAGGCGGCCTACTACGAAGCGGTTCATGGCTACTATCGCGACCTGCACACGAACCTCGCCGACGAGCGCAAGAGCAAGCCCTCCGATCCGTCGCCCATGGGCCAGCTCGTGCACTGACCGGTCACTGGTTCGTGTACGATGCGCGGCGTGCGCCATGAATGGGGAAAGCTCGGTCTTGCGCTCGCGGTCCTCGTGCTCCCCGCGTTGCTGTCGGTTTCCCCCGCCCGCGCCGGGGGCGCGAGCCCCGACTCGACGCGCCACCGCATCCTTCCTCTCATGGGCGATCTCGCCACCAAGCGCGGCATCGAGCTGCCGCTCCCGCTCGGCGCGGGCATCGTCTACTACCATCTGGCGCGCGGCATCGCAGTGCATGACGTGCGTGTGGGGCGCAACGGGGCCCAGCCGCAATCGGTGAGCGACTTCGCCCAGCTCTCCGCCCACGCCAAGGTCGACAACTTGAACGCCAAGCTCGATGCCTGGATCCTGCCGTTCCTCAACGTCTACGCCATCGTCGGCTACATCTGGAACGAGTCCGAGACCCACGTCGACGTCACTCTGCCGCCGCTGTTGCCGGGCGGACAGCCACGGCGCAAGTCCATGAGCGTGCCCACGAGCCTGGAAGGCACGGTGGGCGGCTTGGGAGCCACGCTGGCGGGCGGCTACGGTCCTTACTTCTTGACCGTCGACGTGAACGGCGCTCAGGCCGATCTCGGCTTCGACGATCGCTTCAAGGCCGTGCTGACTTCGATTCGCGGCGGTTGGAACGGGCGCGCGGGCGGGCGCCCGTTGCGCGTGTGGGCGAACTTCACCGATTGGAACACCGACGCCACGGTCACCGGGACCGTGCCTGATCCCGACGGCGGCTCGCTTGCTTTCGAGGTCGACCAGGGGCCCGCCTACCACGAGACCTACGGCGTGGGCGGACAATACGCGCCGACGCGGCACATCGAGCTGGCCGCCGACACGGGCTTCGACGGGCACGGCGGCTGGTACGTCGCGCTCGTGCCCGTCTTCCGCTACTAGCGGGTCACTTGCCGTGATTCACGTTCAGCATCTTGGGCGGAAGGTGATTCACCTTCGTCGTGTCCGCACCGGCCTTGGCGAATTGCCGTTGGAGCTGGGCCTGCAGCCTCTGGTTCTCCTTGGCGCGCCGCTCCTCGAACGCCTTCTTCTCGGCAGCCTGGCGCTCGATGATCTGCTGCTGCAGGTTGGTCGATTTCGCCTGCCGTAGCTCCTCGGCCTGCTCGCGGTTGAGCTCGACTTCCTCTCTTTGCTGCGCCGCCATCGCCTGCTTCACCTGCTCGTCGCGCTGCTTCTCGAGCACCTGGGTCGAGACCATGGTCCGTTTGGGCGGCGGCTGAGCCGGGGGCGGCGGCGCCGCGTGGCCATCCGGGCGGAGCGTCGGCCGGTACATGCGCACGTTCGATCCCTCGATCATCTGCGCGTGCCCGGACTGCGGCGAGCCCGCGTCGACGATCGTCAGCTCCTGCGGGCGGCGCCCAGCCAGCCGCTCGACCGTCGCCACCTCCACGCCGCGATTCACCGGCCGGCCCTCGCGCACGTCGAAGCGCGTGACGTCCTCTGTCTTAGCCAGAAGCGCCTGGTTGCGCACGCTGGGAGCGAGGCTCGTGCGCATCTGGGGGTTCAGGAAGTTGCGCGTGTGCACGAAGCACCACTGATCGGGGGGGAGGGAGCTGTCGTCGTAGCCGCTGAGACCATCGCCGTTCCAATCGGCGTCCGGGGGCAGCGCCGCCCATCCGATCCAGTTGTCGCTGTAGCGCCAGGCGACCCAGGCCGGCGCCCACTGGTTGCCGGGAACCCAGACGTAGCCGAACTCCGGATCCTCGAGCCAGCGGCCATAATGGTAAGTGGCCCATCCCCAGGGCTCGTCGGACATCCACGTCCATCCGTCGGCGGTGTACGCCCAGTACCCATCGGAATAGGGACGCCAGCCCCACGCCACGTCGTCCGGCACCCAGCACTGCCCGTACGGCGGCACGGCAACCCACGAGCCGTAGGGATCGAGCTGCGCGTAGAAGATGGATTCGTCGACGTAGCTGGGATACGGAGCGCCGCTGTAATCGTAGGTGCCGAGGCTCGCGCACCCCGCACTCAGCAGGGCGACAGCCAAACCGATCAAGATGACGCGCTTACTTGCCATGGGGCCCACCTCCTTGCCTTGTCCCATTGTGTGCATGGTTTGGACCAACGCACGTCAGGACAAGGCAAGGACAGGCTCGAGCCGCCAATCAGGCCCTCTTCGTGCCCTGTGGCGCCTGCGAGAAGAGCGACTCCCCCGACCTCCAGCGCGCGGGAGCGCCACGCTCTGTGGCGCGAAGGAATGATTTTGTGCCACCCCTCAGCCGAACCACTCGGTCAGCATGGCCGAGATCTCCGACTCGGGGCGGTGGGTCATGGCGGCCACCAGCTCGTGCACGTTGGCCGCCGTGAGGTGCGGGGCGAGGAGGCGGACGGCCGCCAGGTGAAGGCGTCCGTCGGCGATGGCCTCGAAGAGGGTGGGGAAGGCGAGTGCCGCCCGCGCGACCTCGACGCGCTCGGTTGCTTCCGCCTCGTCCATGCCCAGCTTCTCGATGCAGAAGTCCACCATCGTCGGATAGCCGAGCTTCTTGTGGAGTTGGCGCCGATCCACTTCGGCGACATAAGCCAGGACCTGTGCCGTGTGTTCGCGTTCCTTGGCGATGAGCTGGTGCAGAGTTCCACGTTTCGACGAAACGCCCATGGTGCAAAGCTCCGCGGGGGCGTGATGGCCAAACCATCGCACGCGACTCGGACCGTTTTCCACTTCGGCGGTATGGTCGGCCCCGCATCAAGACCTTCCGCAAGATGGTTCACCGTGATGACGAAACGCGACGTCGCACGCACGAACCCTCCGAAAGATGATCGCCGACCTCACTCACCGGCAGCGTCCGCGATCGCGATCATAACCAGTCAACCACCACACGCGTCGTCGATGCGCTTTGCCAGTGACGGCGCGCCGCGATGCAATTCGCATGTGGAACCGCCCCACGAAACCACGCGTATCTGAACTATCAGCCCCGTCGAGAACCAATCGCGCCACGATGGAATCCAATCGAGTAGCCCTAGGAGTTCGTCGCGGCCGAGCTCGAGTCACGCGGAGCGGGACCCGGGGTGGTGGTTTCAATGACATTCGAGACATTTCGACAATGGATCACGGTCCTCGGGTTGAGCGGGTTGGTGGGCA
>DATFWU010000208.1:0-4786 GCA_035259005.1 Candidatus Eiseniibacteriota bacterium | reverse complement strand
CGGGAGAGGCGTGAACGGATTGGTCGTGGGGTCGGCCACGCGTCCGGCGATGAGATAGACGGTGGGGATGACGAGATCTTCGGCTCCTCCGCCGCACGACTCGAGGGCGAAGGACAGCGCGAGGAAGGAGAGCAAGACGGCGACCGAGGGAAAGAGACGCATGCGCCCCTCTATTGTATCGCAGAAGGGGCTATGCTGAAGCGGGACGCGGAGTCCACTCCGCAAGCACGATTCCCGCGAAGATGAGCCCGGCGCCGAGCCACTGACCGACGGAAAGCCGCTCCCCGAGCCAGGCCCAGGCGAAGAGTGCCGCCGCCACGGGCTCGAACGCGAAGAGAAGCCCGACGTGGGTTGCGGGCGTGAAGCGCTGCGCCCACGCCTGCACGCTGAACGCCACCGCCGTGCACACCACCGCCATGAAGGTGAGCGCCCACATGGCATAGGGCGAGAGACCCCACGGCTTGGGCTCGGGAATCGAGAAGACGAGTGTGAGCAAGGCGACGGTCGTGATCTGCACGAGGCCGAGCGGAAGAGCGGGATGATTCTGTGCGACGCGCGACTGATACACGATGTGCACGGCGAAGGCGAGCGCACAGCCGAGGACCAGGATCTCGCCGACGCCGAAGCGCTGGCCGTGCGCCGGCTGGAGGGTGAGGAGTGCCAGGCCGAGCAGGGCCGCGGCCACGCCGATCCAGGCGGTGAGCGACGGACGCCTTCCGAAGGCCACGCCGAGCAGGGGCACCATCACCACGCTCAAGCCGGTGAGAAACGCGGACACGGTCGCCGAAGCCGTGCGCAAGCCGAGAGTCTGGAGCCCGTATCCCGCGGCCAGAAGGGTTCCCAAGATCGCGCCGTCCACGAGACCGCGGCGCCCGAGCTGAGGCAGCTTTCGTCCGGCGACCGTGACCAGAACGGCGGCCGCGAGCGCGAAGCGGAGCGCGAGATAGAAAAAAGGCGGCAGCTCGGTGAGCAGTCGCTTGGCGAGGGGAAAGGTGGCGCCCCACGAGGTGGCCACGGCGAACAGCGCGGCGTCGGCCGCGAGGCGGCGGGCAAGGGCGCGGTCGGGCACCGGCGGAGAATACGGGGACCCGTGTCAGGGCGGAAGGAGCGGGGATGAGGCTGGGAGCGCACGTGTCGGTGCGGGGATCGCTGGCCGAGGCGGTGGAGCGGGCGCGCGCTCTGGGCTGCGATTGCTTCCAGATCTTCGTCTGCAATCCGCGCCAGTGGCGCGGCCCGTCACACCAGGCGACCGAGATTGACGCCTTGCGCGACGGGACGCTCGCGCACCGGCTCGCGCCCTTGGTGGCGCACGCCTCTTATCTGGTCAACCTGGCCTCACCCGACGAGAGCGTGCGCGCGCGCTCGGTGGGCTCGGTGGTCGATTCCATGCGCGTCATCGGGGCGGCGGGCGGAGAGGCGGTGGTGACGCACATCGGGAGCGCGCTCGGCGCCCCCTTGCCCGAGGCGTATGCGCGCGTAGCGCGTTCGGTGGGAGAGATCCTCGCCCGCGCCGCCGGCGTCGGACTCCTGCTCGAGAACAGCGCCGGCACGACGCTCGGCGCGAGCTTCGAGGAGCTGGCGGCGATGCTGGCCGCGGCCGGCGATCCGCCGCGCGCTGGCATCTGCCTCGACACGGCGCACCTGCACGGCGCGGGCTGGGAGCTGGGAACAGCCACAGGTTGGGACGATCTCTTCACCCGCTTCGATCGCACGGTGGGACTCGCCCGGCTGGGTCTCTTTCATTTGAACGATTCGCGCGCGTTGCGTGGCAGCCGGCACGATCGACACGAGAACATCGGCCAGGGCGCGATCGGACGGGCGGGTTTTCGCGCCTTGCTGGCGCACGAAGTGGCGCGCGAGCGCGCAGGAATTCTCGAAGTGCCGGGATTCGCCAAGCAGGGGCCCGACCGGAAGAACCTGTCGATCCTGCGAGCGCTCTCGCGCCCGGCGCGACTCAGGCTTTCTCGCGCCAGCCGGCGCGCACCAGGGCCGGCTCCCAATCCTTGTCCTGCACCGGCGCCCCCACCACCGCCGGATCGCGGAGCCATCCGAGCGAGGCTGGACCGAAAGGCGGCATCGGCACGACCGCGAGCACCACGCGGCCCGGCGCGCGCTGGCGCGCACTCCGGATCGCCTCCGGCCACTCGCCGAGAGGACGCGCGCGCGTCAGCACGAGAGCGCGCACCGAGGCGAAATCCCGATCGCCGAACACCTCCTCGAGACTCTCGACGGTGACCACGGCACCGCCGCGCTCGCCGACCGCGGCGAGAAGCGCGCGCGGCACGATGCCCGGGGGCGGGACTTCGAAGACGAGAATCTCTGGCAGGGTTTCCGGTACGGCTTGCTTGACGCGCCGCGGCACGCGCTCGAGCTTGACCGGCGGCGGCGACCACACTTCCTGATGGGGCGCGGGCGGCGTCATCCCGGCCGCGATCTCGAGGCGGGCGGGACGCGGCTCGGCGGAGCGCCGCGGGAGGCGGGCCCACAGCGCCCTGAGGCCCACTTCGGTGTGATGGCGCGCCACGCCGCTCCAGGCGAGTGCGAGAGTGGCCCGGCCTTCCCAAGAGCGCTGCCAGGCCACGAGCTGGTGATGGCAGACGGGACAGCGTTCGACGTGCTGGGCGCGCTCGTCCTTGCCCTCGCGGGGCAGAATCGTGGGCAGATGATCGCTGCGAATCTCGGCGATCGGGGGACAGTTGCCGCGCTGCGCGCGCGCCGAAGCCAGACGCAAACGAAGATTTTCGAGCGAAGAGCCGGTCACGGCGGCGAAATCGCCCGTGGTGGCGGAGCGGATGGATTCCATCGGACTGTTCCTCGATCGTCGAAGCCCGCCAGGGTGGGCGGTGGTTCGGGTGAGGCTTCTATTGTAGATCGGCAAATTCGAAAAGCCACTTGATTTGCAATTCATTGGAACCCTCAAGACGCCCGGCAAAGACGTACAAATTGCACTCCCCGCGCTTCGCATTCGCCTGGTGACCGAATCGTCAAGTGCCTCGTTCGACGGCAGATGCCTCGGGTGCGAGAGAATTTGGAACGTGCCTTGCAAACCTTTAGGGCCAGTTTCGGCGTGCATTTGGCCCTCACCCTGTCTGGAAAGGGGATCGATCATGAAGAAGCTCATCGTCTTGGCGTCGCTATGTCTCCTGGGCTCCACGCTGGCAGTGGGCGCGCAGACGGCGAACGCGGACGTCCGGGTGAACGCGAGCATCGGCTCCGGCCACACGGGGATCTATTTCAGCAACGAGCCGGATGTCGTGGTCGTCCCGGGCACCAGGGTCTATTACGAGGACTCCGGTCCGTACGACGTGTATCGCTACGGACGCATGTGGTACGTGATGCGCAACGGCACTTGGTACCGCGCCTCGACGTATCGGGGGCCGTTCGTGATGATCAACTACGAGCGCGTGCCGCATCAGGTGATCGTGCTCCCCGTGGAGTACCGCCATCACGACAACGGACGCTGGCACAACAACGGACATCGTCACGGTCACGACCGCGGCGATGACGACGACCAGCACTAAGCGAGCTTAGGACGCGGAAACACGAGAGCGCCCTCCGGCGAGGCCGGAGGGCGCTTCTCTTTGCCGAGGGGCTCGGCTAAGCAGCGCGCTTGAGGGTGGTGGCGACGCAGTTGTGCCCCTGGCGGCGGCCCTGGTCGAGGGCGCGATCCGCCATGGCGAGGAGCACGTCGGCCTCGACGCCGTCCTGGGGGAAGGACGATACGCCGAGCGTGACCGTGACCTTGCCGGGAGCACTCGATCCGAACGCGTTCTCCGCGACCGCAGCGCGCATGCGCTCCGCGGCCTCGCAAGCCCCGTCGACTCCGGTCTGCGGCAACACCACGAGGAAAGCGTCGTCGCCGTGGCGGCCCAGGATGTCGAACGAGCGCACCTGCTGCGCGAGCAGGGCAGCGACTTCCTTGACCAGCGCGTGCGCCTGGCGCTCGCCCTGTGTATCGCGGCAGGCCGCGAGACCGTCGATCTCGATGGCGAGCAGCGACAGCTCCTGGTGGAAGCGGTTGGCGCGCCGTGTCTCGCGCTTGAGCGCCGACTTGAGGTAGCGGAAGTTGTAGATCTCGGTGAGATCGTCGGTGATCGCCAGGCGCTCCGTGCCGGCCGAGAGCCGCACGTTCTCGAGCGCCGACGAGAGCCAGGCGGCGAGCAGGAGCATGAACTGGGTGTCCGAGCTCGAGAAGCGCACGCGGCCCCGCTTGCGATAGATGGCGAGATAGCCGGGCAGGGGATCGCGCTGCGTCACCGGAATGAAGAGCACGGGCCCGGCTTCGACGCCGGGACAAGCGTCGCCGGCCACGAGCCCCGGATTGTCCGAGAGATCGGGAAGCGGCAGAGGCTCACGATTGTTCGCGAACACCTTGAGCACGTCGCTCTTCTCGATCGAGAGCTTGACCGAGGCGGGCACGTCGCTCCCGGCGTAGAGCACGAGACGCTCGCCGCGGCGCGCGTTGGCCGCCAAGACGAGGGAGGACGCGTCGGCGTCGAGCAGCGTGTTGGCCGTGCGCAAGGCGCGCGCCAGGATGTCGGCACGCGTGCCGCGGTCGGCCAGATTGGACAGCTCGGTGAGGATCTCGACGGCTTTCTCGGGCGAGGCCATGGCATCCTTTCTCGGCCGCAGAGCGGCGCCAAACTCCCGTGTTTTGAGCAAACCGCGTGCCAGGGAAGAAGATGGCGTGGAGGCCGTAAGTGGCAGGGAGACCAGGGATCTCAGGGGGAGCGGGCGGCAGGAAACTGCGCGACGCCGGCTCGCGTCCGCTCAGTGCGAAGTGGCT
>DATFWU010000207.1:0-2608 GCA_035259005.1 Candidatus Eiseniibacteriota bacterium | reverse complement strand
GCGGAGCGACCTCCTCCACGGGCGCGGGAAGCTCCCGCACCACGGAGGTAGCGGGCTTGTCCTTGCGGAGACCGAGGAACGACGGATGGCGCATCCGGCCGTCCTCCGTCCATTCACTGAAGCTCACCTCGGCCACCAGCTCGGGCTTGACCCAGTGTGGGCGGCCGACACCCGCCGGCTGCGGCGCGAAGGGACACGTCTCGCGCTCGAGCGCGCGCAGCCGACTCGTGAGCTCCCGCAACGTCTTTTCCGCGAAGCCTGTCCCGATCTTCCCTGCGTAGACCAGGCGGCCCTTCTCGTACACGCCGGCGAGGAGCGCTCCCAAGCCCACCCGCGAGCCTTCTGGATCGGTGTAGCCTCCGATGACGACCTCCTGCCGCTTGGAGCATTTGACCTTGAGCCACTCCCGGCTTCGCGCGCTGCGATAGGGCGCGTCCCGCAGCTTGGACACGATGCCCTCGAGACCGTGCCGGCAGGCCTGGGCGAAGAAGGCGGGGCCGTCGCCCACCACATGATCGCTGTAGCGGAGCGGGCCCGCCGCGTCACGCACCGGCCCGAGTAGATCGGCGAGGAGGCGTTTGCGATCCTCCAGGCGCGCCCCCGTCAGGTCGAGCCCGTTCAGGTGCAGGAGGTCGAAGACGAGGTAGGTGAGCTGGCCCGCGCGCAATCCGGAGAGATGATTCTGCAGCACCTGGAAGCTCGTGGTGCCGTTCTCCAACAGCACCGCGACCTCGCCGTCGAGGAGAGCACGCTCGGCGTCGAGACGCTCAAGGGCCTTCGCGACGGTGGGGAAGTTGTCGGTCCAGTCACGGCCGTTCCGGCTCAACAGGCGCACGCGGCCGTTTTCGATGCGAGCGAGGATGCGGTAGCCGTCGTACTTCATCTCGTGGAGCCAGGTCTCACCCGCGGGCGCGCGGTCGACCAGGGTGGCTAGCTCAGGGGGGACGAACTTGGGCAAGGCCGCCTTGCGCGCGCCAGAGATCTCGTCCGGGTCTCCGCCTCGCGCACTCCGGCGGCCGCGCGCGGAGCGCGCCCTGGGCGCGCGCGTCTCGGCCGGAGCTGCCTTGCCTGCCTTCCGGTTCGAATGCCAGACGCGACCCTTGGCGGCGGCGATCTGATCGAGAGTGCGCCCAGTGCTCACGCTCTTGGGTCTGGCGTCCACGACGCGGGCGGTACTACCCGAGCGCGCCGCTTTGTCCCGCTCCTTGATGAGGAGCCAGCTCCGCCCATTGTCATCGCCGCGCTGGCGCCCCCGGATTCGCACGAGCGCCCATCCGCCGTGGAGCTTCTCGCCGTCGAGGGTGAACTTGAGATTACCGTCCCGGTAGCCCCTGCGCGGATCGCCCACGGGCTCCCAGGTACCACGGTCCCACACCATGACCGTGCCGCCGCCGTACTCGCCCTTCGGAATGGTGCCCTCGAAGCCGCCGTATTCGAGCGGATGATCCTCCACCTGCATGGCGAGGCGCTTGTCGGCGGGGTCGAGGCTGGGTCCTCTGGGCACCGCCCAGCTCTTGAGCGTCCCGTCCAGCTCGAGTCGGAAATCGTAGTGAAGACGGCTGGCGGCGTGCTTCTGGATCACGAAGGTCAGGTCCGTCGATCGGCGCCGGCCGGCTCGCGGGCTCTTGCCCGCGGGCTCCGGCGTGGCCTTGAAGTTTCGCTTGCGACGATACTCGCGTAGCCCCATACCTGTGATCTTTCCACGGCTCTCGCAGGCCGTCCACCGGAAGGCGAGCCGGCCGCGCGACTGCCGCCGCGCGAGCCCGGCACTATCGCCGAGTGGCGGAAGTGCGATCGGGGCGGGTGGCGGTGGGGGAGCGCTCCGGCGGAGTGGATGCCGGAGACGAGGAACGTGCGCATGGTGCACGTGTGTGCGGGCGTGCACGTCGAAGCGGTGCCCGGCAGCTGCGTGCTGTCGGACATTCGAGAGCACTTGCGCGTGATCGTGCCGGGAACGACGCATACCACCCGGCGCCGCCCGTCAAGTGCTCGGGAGGCCGGGCATCCGCGTCTCACGACCGGTGTATAGTTGTCGAGCCGGCCCCGTGCCGGCCCAACTCCAGCCTTCTCGAGAGGAGTCGAACATGGCTGAAGGCACCCAGCTCATCCGCGGTCTTGAAGGCGTGGTCGCGGCGGAAACCGACCTCTGCGATCTCGACGGCGCCCGCGGCCGTCTCGCCTACCGGGGCTACGACATCGACGATCTCGCGCGCAAGGCCACCTTCGAGGAAGTGGCGTATCTGCTCTGGACGGGCGAGCTGCCCACCCGGTCGCAGCTCGATCGATTCATGACGGAGCTCGCGACGGCTCGCCCCATTCCCGCCGAGCTCGTCAAGGCTTTCGCCCTCATGCCGCCGAAGACCGATCCGAACCGCGCGCTCCAGGCCGCGGTCGCCATTCTCGGGATGCACGACCCTGACGCCAACGACAATTCACGGGCGGCCAACCTGCGCAAGGCGGCGCGGCTCACCAGCCAGTTCGCCACCGTCATCTGCGCGCATCATCGAGTGCGGACTGGCCAGGAGCCGGTGGCGCCGACCCGCGACCTGTCGCTCGCCGCCAATTTCCTCTACATGCTCACGGGGAAGAAGCCGAGCGAGGTGACGAC
>DATFWU010000206.1:0-7570 GCA_035259005.1 Candidatus Eiseniibacteriota bacterium | reverse complement strand
CGACGCCGAGCGCGTGGCGCGTGAGCTGGGCCCCGACACCGCCGCTCTCGTGCTCTCCTATCCCAACTTCTTCGGCGTGGTCGATGACGCCTTGCCGGCCCTCGCCGCGCGGGCCAAAGAAGCGGGGGCTCTCACCATCGTGTCCGCCGAGCCTCTGTCCCTCGCGCTGCTCACGCCGCCCGGCGAGTGGGGCGCGGACGTGTGCGTGGGCGAGGGCCAGCCGCTCGGGGTGCCGCTTTCCTTCGGCGGCCCGACCTTCGGCTTCTTGGCCGCGAAGAGAGGCCTCGTGCGCCGCCTGCCGGGGCGGATCGCCGGGCAGACGGTGGACGGCAAGGGACGTCGCGGCTTCGTGCTCACGCTGCAGACGCGCGAGCAGCACATCCGGCGCGAGAAGGCGACCTCCAACATCTGCACCAACCAGGGGCTCCTCGCCCTGTGCGCCACGGTCTACTTGGCGCTGCTCGGCAAGCAGGGGGTGCGCGAGGTGGCCGAGCTCTGCTTCCAGAAGACGCACTACGCCGCCCAACGCGCGCGCGAAGAGGCGGGGTTGAAGCTCGCCTACGACGCTCCCTTCTTCCGCGAGTTCGTCCTCGAGCTGCCCGTGCCCGCGGCCCAGGTCTGTCACCTCGGGCGCGAGCGCGGCGTGCTCGTCGGCGTCGATCTCGGACGCTTCGATCCGGCCTGGTCGCGCCATCTGCTCGTGGCCGTGACCGAGAAGCGCACCAAGGCCGAGGTCGACCGCTGGGCCCGGGTCATGGCCGAGGTGACGCGTGCTTCGGGACGCGTTGCGGAGGTGGCGGCGCGATGAGCGAGACCCAGGTCCCAGTCAAGGGCGAAGGCGAGATCGTCGAGCCGCTGCTCTGCGAGCTCTCGCGCGCCGGCCATCGCGGCGTGCGCCTGCCCGCCAGCGACGTGCCGGCCACCAAGCTCGGCGCGGCGATCCCGGCGTGGGCCGTGCGCCGCGAGCCGCCGCGCTTGCCCGAGGTGAGCGAGCCCGAGGTGATTCGCCACTTCACGCGGCTTTCGGTGCTCAATTTCCACCTCGATCAGGGCCTCTATCCGCTCGGCTCGTGCACCATGAAGCACAACCCGAAGATCAACGACGAGATGGCGGCGCTGCCCGGCTTCGGCGACCTGCATCCGCTGGCGCCCGAGGAGGCGGCCCAGGGCGCCCTCGCCCTCACGCGCGCGGTCTCGGATCTCTTGTGCGAGGCCACGGGATTCGCCGCCGCCACGCTCCAGCCCGCGGCCGGCGCCCAGGGCGAGATGACGGGCATGCTCATGGTGCGCGCCCGCCATCGCGAGAAAGGGCAGGGCGACCGCCGCAAGGTCGTCATCGTGCCCGACTCGGCGCACGGCACCAATCCGGCCACGGCGCACGGCGTCGGCTGGTCGGTGCGCACGATCCAGTCGAACGAGGGGCTGATCGACGTCGAGGCCTTGGGCCAGGCCCTCTCCGACGAGACCGCGGCCGTGATGGTGACGCAGCCCAACACGCTCGGCCTCTTCGAGCCGCGCATCCGGGAGATCGCCGACAAGGTCCACGAAGCCGGCGCCTATCTCTATCTCGATGGCGCGAACTTCAACGCCCTGGTCGGGCTCGTGAAGCCGCGCCACATGGGCTTCGACCTCGGTCACCTCAACTTGCACAAGACGTTCTCGCAGCCACACGGCGGCGGCGGGCCGGGCGCGGGTCCGGTCTTGGTGAGCGAGGAGCTGGAGCCGTTCCTCCCGGTGCCGGTGGTGGCGGAGCGCGCCGGCAAGCACGCGCTCGATTTCGACCGCCCCAAGTCCGTCGGCCGCGTGCACGGCTTCTACGGCAACTTCGGCGTCCTCGTCCGTACCTACACCTACCTCTTGAGCCTGGGGCCCGAGGGGCTCTCCGAGGTGAGCCGCGAGGCGATCCTCAACGCCAACTATCTCAAGGAGAAGCTGCGCGGCCTCTTCGAGCTGCCCTTCGACCGCCCGTGCATGCACGAGTTCGTGATGTCGGGCCGTAACCTGCGCAAGCACGGCGTGCGCACGCTCGACGTGGCCAAGCGGCTGCTCGACTTCGGCGTGCACGCGCCCACCGTGTACTTCCCGCTCATCGTCGAAGAAGCGCTCATGATCGAGCCGACGGAGACGGAGACGCTGCGCAATCTCGACCACTTCGCGGGCGCCATGGAGCGCATCGCACGCGAGGCGGCCGAGGAGCCGGAGACGCTCAAGAACGCGCCCCTGACGACGCCCGTGTCGCGCCTCGACGAGGGGCGCGCGGCGCGCGAGCTCAAGCTGACGTGGGAGTGGCCGGAATAGAGCGGAGCACGGGCGTGATCGAGTGGCGCTCGAGTCCGTGGCGCGGCTCGGCGGGGGCGATCGGGCTCGTGATCCTGCTCTTCGTGGGTCTTGGCGTGTACGCCGGGGCCGTGGCCCACGACACGGTGTGGACGGTGCTCGTGGTGGTGGCCGCGGCCTACGTGCTTTCGCCGCTGACCGTGCCGGTGAGCTACCGCATCGACGAGGCGGGCATCACGCGCCGCTCGTGGCTCTCCACGCGGGTCTTCCCGTGGCAGCGTTTCGGCGCCTGGCGCCTCACGCCCAACCGGCGGATCGCGGTGCTGCGCTTCGCGGGCAAGGGCGTGGCGCGATGGGCGGGCGGGATGTCGCTCTTCTTGCCCGAGGATCCGCTGCGCGAGCAGGTACTCGCCCGGCTCCAAGGCGGCATCGGGCCCGAAGGCGGGGGCAAGCGATGAGCGAGGGCACGGGACCAACGCCCTCGGAGGACGAAGCCCTGCTCGCCTCCGTGGCGGCGCGCGTGGTGCGCCTGCGCATGGAGGTGCCGGCGGTCCTCTTCCTCGAGAGTGTGAAGCCGCTGAATTTCGTCGGCTCGCAGGCCATGGTGTTCTTCCAGCCGCTCGCCCAGGCCATCTTTCCCTGGCCGCAGTACGAGCGGTTCACACAATTGATGTCGGACCGGGATCATCTCGAACGATTGACCCGGCTGATCGAAACCGAAGCGGACGCGCGCGATGCCCGCGAGAAAGAAGAGCGGCGGGCGCGGCGCAAGAAGGAATCATGATCGACAACACGTCCAACGGCGGCAGCCCAACGCTCAAGGGCCCGGTACGCTCCATCCTGGCCACCGACTGCGGCTCGACCACCACCAAGGCCATCCTCATCGAGCAGCGCGAAGGCCACTACCGACTCATCGTGCGCGGCGAAGCGCCGACCACGGTGGAAGCGCCGTTCGAGGACGTGACGCGCGGCGTGCTCAACGCGGTCAAGGAAGTCGAGGAGCTGAGCGGGCGCACCATCCTGGACGGCGATCGCATCGTGACGCCGCAGGAAGGCGACCGCGGCGTCGATCTCTATCTCTCGACCTCGAGCGCCGGCGGCGGCTTGCAGATGATGGTCTCGGGCGTGGTCAAGTCGATGACCGGGGAGAGCGCGCAGCGCGCCGCCCTGGGCGCCGGCGCCATCGTGATGGACGTGATCGCGGCCAACGACGGCCGCCGCCCCCACGAGAAGATCCAGCGCATCCGCAGCCTGCGCCCCGACATGATCCTGCTCTCGGGCGGCGTGGACGGGGGCACCGTGTCGCACGTGGTCGAATTGGCCGAGCTCCTGGTCGCGGCCGATCCCAAAGCCCGCCTCGGGAGCCAGTTCTCGCTGCCCGTCGTCTACGCCGGAAACAAGGACGCGCGGTCCTTGATCGAAGATCGGCTGAGCTCGCGCGTTGCGCTCTCGGTCACCGACAACCTGCGCCCCACGCTCGAGCAGGAGAACCTGGGCCCCGCGCGTCACGAGATCCACGAGCTCTTCATGGAGCACGTGATGCAGCACGCGCCCGGCTATCCCAAGCTTCTCTCGTGGACGGCCGTGCCGGTCATGCCGACACCGGGCGCGGTGGGCCTCATCATCGAGAAGATCGCCAAGCGCGAGGGCATCTCGGTGATCGGCGTCGACATCGGCGGCGCCACCACCGACGTCTTCTCCGTCTTCCAGAACGTCTTCAACCGCACGGTGAGCGCCAACCTCGGCATGTCGTACTCCATTTCGAACGTGATGGCCGAGGCCGGGCTCGCCAACATCCTGCGCTGGGTGCCGTTCGACGTGGACGAGCGCGACCTCAGAAACCGCATCAAGAACAAGATGATCCGCCCGACCACCATCCCGCAGACCTTGGAAGAGCTGGCCATCGAGCAGGCCATCTCGCGCGAGGCGCTGCGCCTGGCCTTCGAGCAGCACAAGTCGCTGGCGGTCGGCCTCAAGGGCGTGCAGCAGGAGCGCACCATCTCGGACACGTTCGCGCAGACGCAGTCGGGCGCCACGCTCGTGAACCTCGCCCACCTCGATCTCCTCGTCGGCTCGGGCGGCGTGCTGTCGCACGCGCCCCGGCGTGGCCAGTCGGCGCTCATGATGATCGACGCCTTCCTGCCCGAGGGCTTTACCGACCTGGCGGTCGACTCGATCTTCATGATGCCGCAGCTCGGCGTCCTCTCCACCGTGCACGAGCAGGCGGCGGCCGAGGTGTTCGACCGCGACTGTTTGGTCCGCCTCGGCACCGTGATCGCGCCCGTGGGGCGCGGCAAGGAAGGGCAGTCCTCTGTTCGCGTGAAGGTCGAGGGCCGGGACGGGGTGAAGGAAGCCGAGGTGCGCTTCGGCGACATGGCTTTGCTTCCGCTTCCCGAAGACGGCGAGGTGCGCGTCAGGGTGACGGCCGATCCCGACCGCGCGTTCGACTTGGGCGCGGGCAAGGGCAAGGCGGTGACGCGCGAGGTGCGGGGCGGCGTGGTGGGGCTCATCGTGGACGCGCGCGGGCGCCAGCCCTTCGAGCTGCCGGCCGATCCCAAGAAGCGGATCGAGCGCCTGCGCACATGGAACCGCACGCTCGGCATCTATCCCAAGGAATTGTAGAGGAGCGACGATGGCACACGCTTACACTCCGGGCCTTCGCGTCGCCGACCACACCATGGTGCGCCGCGAGCGCCGCCTGCCGCTCAAGGGCGAAGTGCTCGTGACGCGTGGCGCGCAGGTCAGAGCCACCGACACGGTCGCGCGTACGCTCATCCCCGGCAACGTGCAGACGGTCAACATCGCGAACGCGCTCGGCTGCGATCCCTGCGACGTGCCCAAGGCGCTGGCCTTGGGCGTTGGCACGACCGTGGGCAAGGGCGACGTCATCGCGCGCCGCAAGGGCATGTTCGGGCTCATGGAGTCGAAGGTGCCGTCGCCCGCGAGGGGCATCCTCGAAAGCTGCTCCGAGGTGACGGGGCAGGTGATCCTCCGCGAGCCGCCCATGCCGGTCGAGGTCGACGCCTACATCGACGGCGTCGTGGCCGAGGTCATGGAAGGGGAGGGCGTGGTGGTCGAGACTCCGGCTGCCTTCGTCCAAGGCATCTTCGGCGTGGGCGGCGAGACCAACGGCGAGCTGGCGGTGGCGGTGAGCGGACCCGGCGAGCCGCTCACGCCCGAGCGCCTCACACCGGCCCTCGCCGGCAAGGTGGTGATCGGCGGCTCCTATGTCTCGTTCGACCTCTTGAAGAAGGCCGTGTCCCTGGGGGTGAAGGCGGTGATCGTCGGCGGCTTCGACGATCGCGATCTGCGCGAGCTCATGGGCTACGACCTGGGCGTGGCCATCACCGGCACCGAGAACATCGGCCTCACCCTCGTCTTGACCGAGGGCTTCGGTCACATGCCGATGGCCGACCGCACTTTCCGGCTCTTGTCCGCCCTCGCCGGCAAGCCGGCCTCGGTGAGCGGCGCCACCCAGATCCGGGCCGGCGTCCTGCGGCCCGAGATCGTGGTCCCGCTGGCGGCCGAGGGCGGCCCGCGCGGCGACGACCGCCGCTCGACCGGCATGGAGGTGGGCTCCCTGATCCGCGGCATTCGCGAGCCTTTCTTCGGACGCATCGGCAAGGTGGCTGAGCTTCCGCCCGAGCTGGCCGCACTCGAGACCGAGGCCCACGTGCGTGTCCTGGCCGCCGAGTTCGACGGCAAGGTCTCGGTGGTGCCGCGCGCCAACGTGGAGCTGATCGAGAGCTAGACGGCCGGCCGGCTCCGGCTCGTCCCGGGGAGGCCTCCTAACGGCCCGTTTCCCTTGACACCCACGTTTCCCCTGATTAACGTTCAGGCGCTTTCGATCCGGCCGCGCGCCTCCGGTCCGCAAACGGGCTGGAGGCGCACCGGCATCCAAAACAACTCCGACCGCAGGAGCCCTGGATGAGACCGAGGGCCTCGCGCCCCTCTCCACTCCGCTCCGGCAACCCCCCTGAGCCGCGCCCCGTCCCGCGGCGCCGGATTTTCACATCTGTCGTATGTGCCGCCCTCACGCTCCTGGCGAGCGCCGCCTTCGCGCAGGCGCCGGCCGGCGGCGCGCCGGGCCGGGCCGCGCCCGCTTCGGCGTCGGTGACCGGGGTCAAGGCGGCCGACGTACCCAACGACAACGGCACGGCGATCCATGTGGAGTGGCAGGGAGGAGCCGCGGGTCAGGAGATGGTGGTGGCACGCGGGCGGTCGGCCAACGGACCGTTCACCACGGTCGATACCGTAGACGCCACTGCGGGCTCTTTCGATGATGGCGCCGCGCCCCGCGGCCAGGCGGTCTTCTATCAATTGACGCCGCTCGGTCCCGGCGGTCCCGGGGCCGCGCTCACGGTCGGTCCGGTCACGGCCATCGCCCAGTGGTTCAACACGCAGCGCGTCAACGTCGCCAGCTTCGTCATCCTCTTCTTCGCCTTCGTGCTCTTCTTCCTGTGGAGCTCGCGCGGCGGGCGCAAGCTCTTCGTGCGGCGCATCGCCGGCATCGACGCCATCGAAGAAGCAGTGGGCCGCGCCACCGAGATGGGGCGGCCGGTGCTCTACGTGCCCGGCGTCCAGGACATCGACGACATCCAGACCATGGCGGCACTCGTCATCCTCGAGTCCGTGGCGCGCACGGCGGCGCAGTACGAGACCAAGATGATCGTGCCCACCAATTATCCGGTGCCCTTCACGCTGGCCCAGGAGATGGTGAAGAACGGCTACCTCGAGGCCGGGCGGCCCGAGGCCTACGACCCCAACAGCGTGCGCTACATCACGAGCGAGCAGTTCGCCTACGTGGCCGCCATCAACGGCATCATCCTGCGCGACCGGCCGGCGGCGAACCTCTATCTCGGGCCCTTCTTCGCCGAATCGCTCATCTTGGCGGAGACCGGCTTCTCGACCGGGGCCATCCAGGTGGCGGGCACGGCCAACGTGCACCAGCTGCCCTTCCTGGTCGTGGCCTGCGACTACACGCTGATCGGCGAGGAGCTGTACGCGGCCAGCGCCTATTTGTCGCGCGAGCCCAAGCTGCTCTCGACGCTCAAGGGATCCGACTACATGAAGGTCGTCATCATCTTCCTCCTCTTGCTCGGAGGAGCGATCGAGACGACGTACCAGCTGCGCCAGCCGACGACCGCGGTGTCGGTCGAAGAGTCGCCGTTCAAGAAGTGGTTCGCCACGCAGTAGGGTAGGGAGGAAGCAGAGTGCAGCGACAAGTGCCCCTTTTGCTCACCGCCGGGATCGGGCTCGTGATGCTGCTCTATTTCTTCATTCCGCATCCCCT
>DATFWU010000205.1:0-2326 GCA_035259005.1 Candidatus Eiseniibacteriota bacterium | reverse complement strand
ACCCGCAGCATCGTCGTTGATCCCTATCTCATCGAGGTGCACGAGACCGTCAGCGGTCTTCTTCCAATCCGTTATCGCGAACGCGTCCGCGCCACGGGTCCCAGCGTGCTGGACGACGTGCCGGGCTATAGGGAGCCCAGGGCCGGAAACCCTGATCTTGGCGCCACACACGATGCGCACGCCGAGGCCGCCTGACCCATGTATCGCTACGATGAGTTCGACGCAGAATTCGTGCGCCAGCGCGTGGCGCAGTTCCGTGACCAGGTGGGCCGGCGCCTAACGGGCGAGCTCACTGAGGACGAGTTCAAGCCGCTCAGGCTCATGAACGGCGTCTATCTGCAGCTGCACGCCTACATGCTGCGGATCGCCATCCCTTACGGCACCCTGAACTCGCGCCAGATGCGCAAGCTTGCGCATATTGCCCGTACCTACGACCGCGGCACTGGCCACTTCACCACGCGGCAAAATCTGCAGTTCAACTGGCCCAAACTCGCCGACATCCCCGACATCCTGGGGGAGCTGGCCAGCGTGGAGATGCATGCCATCCAGACCTCCGGCAACTGCATCCGCAACGTCACCGCAGATCACTTCGCGGGGGCCACTGCCGAAGAGGTGGCCGATCCCAGACCCTACGCGGAGATCATCCGCCAGTGGTCATCGTTGCACCCCGAGTTCAGCTTTCTGCCGCGCAAGTTCAAGGTAGCGGTGACGGCGGCGAGCCGGGATCGCGCGGCGATACGCGTGCACGACATCGGTCTTGAGCTCAAGCGTCTTGCAACCGGAGGGCTCGGCTTTGCCGTGTTCGTCGGCGGCGGACAGGGACGCACGCCCATCATTGCCAAGCGCATTCGCGACGAACTGCCCGAGGCCGATCTCTTGAGCTATCTCGAGGCGGTGCTGCGCATCTACAATCTGCACGGCCGCCGTGACAACAAGTTCAAGGCCCGCATCAAGATCCTTGTGCACGAGATCGGCGCGGCTGCCTTCAGCGCCCAAGTGGAAGAGGAGTGGCAGCGCATCCGCGACAGCGCGCTGAGGCTGCCCGAAGACGAGATCCGCCGGATCGGCGCCTACTTTGCGCCGCCGGCGTTCGAGCACCGACCATCCAAGGCATCGCTGCGGCCTCCCGAGCGCAACTTCGAGCGCTGGGTCACGCGCAACACGCATACGCACAAGCAGCCGGGGTATGCCATCGTCACCATCTCGCTCAAGCCCATCGGTGGCGTTCCCGGCGATGCCAGTGCGGAGCAGATGGACGCGATCGCCGATCTCGCCCAGCAATATTCTTTCGATGAAGTGCGCGTATCGCACGAGCAAAACCTCGTGCTGCCACACGTGCGAATCGAGGATCTGCGCCGCGTCTATGCGGGGCTGCAAGCCGTGGGCCTGGGGGAGGCCAACGCGGGGCTCGTCACCGACATCATCGCTTGCCCGGGTCTTGATTACTGCGCGCTCGCCAACGCCCGTTCCATTCCCATCGCGCAACGCATCTCCGCGCGCCTCGCCGCCCGTCAGGACGCGATCGGCGATCTCAAGATCAAGATCTCGGGCTGCATCAACGCGTGCGGGCATCACCACGTGGGTCACATCGGGATCCTGGGCGTGGAGAAGCGGGGCGAGGAGCACTACCAACTTCTGCTCGGCGGCTCTGGCGCCGAGGACGCGGCGCTCGCCACCATCGCCGGTCCCGGCTTCGGCCCTGATGGTATCGTTGACGCTGTAGCGAAGGTGGTGGACACCTACCTCTGCCTGCGCGCGAGTGCCAACGAGACTTTCCTCGCCGCCTATGGACGCCTGGGTCCGGCCCCATTCAAGGAGGCGCTCTATGCTGCCACTTGAGTTCCCGCAGGTACGCGATGTCACAACTGACGACCGGGAAGCGCAGGGCGGGTTCCCGTCGGCAAATGCCACCGATGAAGCATCCGCGCGCGCGGCCGACGGCGGCAATCTCGGCCCCGTGCCCGCCGGTGGCGCGAACGGTCCGGCGTTGCCCCTCAACAGAGGAGGCGCGCGCGATCCGGCCGGGACGGTATGGCAAGGCGGTGCCTTCCGGAGCGACACGTGGGTCGTCGCCCCGGCTGGACAGCCCCTGCCCGATCGGGCGGTGATTGTATCGCGGCAGCGTTGGCTCGCCGAACGCGCGCTACTCATGGGCCGCAACACGCCGCTCGGCCTGCGCCTCGAAGCCGGCGAGCGCGTCGACGATCTGGCCACCGACCTGGCGCGGTTCTCGCTCATCGCGCTTGCGTTTCCCACATTCGCCGACGGTCGGGCCTTCTCCACCGCGCGGTTGCTGCGCGACAAGTATGCCTACAGGGGCGAGCTG
>DATFWU010000204.1:0-6565 GCA_035259005.1 Candidatus Eiseniibacteriota bacterium | reverse complement strand
CGGCGTCGCCGGTGCGGCGTCCGGCCTCGACGTGTCGTGCAATCCGTGCCGCCAGGCCATTCGCTTCGCGCCCTCCGGTGCGGCGGCCTGGGGCGGGGTCACGGTGTTCGACGCCCTGGGCCGGCGCGTGCGCGGGCTCGCCGCCGGCGTGTCGAGCTGGGACCTGCGCGATGCCGACGGCGCCCGCGTTCCGGCCGGCGTCTACTGGCTGCGCGCGGTGCCCTTGCCGGGCACGGCCCTGGCGGCTCCGCGCCCGACCCGCATCGTCGTCTTGCCGTGAGCCGGCCGCGCGCCTAGGCTTACGACGTATGAGCGCCACCCTTCCCATGCAGGATCCGTTCGGGCGCACGATCACCTACGTGCGCATCTCGGTCACCGATCGCTGCAACCTGCGCTGCACCTACTGCATGCCCGAAGGCTATCTGGGCGGCGAGCGTCCCGAGGACATCCTCTCCTACGAAGAGATCCGCACCGTGGCCGAGGCCATGGTGCGCTGTGGCGTGCGCAAGTTCCGGCTCACGGGCGGCGAGCCGCTCGTGCGCAAGGAGTTGTATCGGCTCGTCGCTTACCTGCGCGCCTTCCCCGAGGTCGAGGACCTGGCACTCTCGACCAACGCGGTGCTGCTCGCGCGCGAGGCCAGGCGGCTCAAGGACGCGGGGCTCAACCGCGTGAATATCTCCCTCGACACGCTTCGCCCCGAGACCTTCAAGCGCATCTCGGTGAATCAATCCCTGGATCAGGTGCTGGAAGGGATCGCCGCGGCCGAGGACGTCGGGCTCGCGCCCATCAAGCTCAATTGCGTGGTCATGCGCGGCGTGAACGACGACGAGGTGACCGATCTCGCGCGCACCACGATCGAGAAGGGCTGGACCGTGCGCTTCATCGAGGTCATGCCCATGCGCCAGAACCCGGAGAAGCAGCGGGCGCTCTACGTCTCGGCCGAGGAGATCCGGGCCACGATCGAGGCCGAATTCGGCGCTCTGAGCGAGGAGGCGCGCGAGTCCTTCGCCGGTCCCGCGAGCGACTTCCGGCTGAGCGGGGCGCGCGGCAAGATCGGCTTCATCACGCCGCTCTCCCACACCTTCTGCGCGCGCTGCAACCGCGTGCGCATGACGCCCGCGGGCAAGCTTCGCCTGTGCCTCTTCGGCGAGGCCGGCGTCGACCTGCGCGCCCCGCTTCGCACCGGGGCCACGGTGGACGATCTCGAGCGCCTGATCCGCGCCACCCTCAAGCAAAAGCCCGAAAGCCACCATCTCGCCCTCGGCTATTCGGGACCGGAAGCGCCGGTCACCATGTCCACGATCGGCGGCTGAAGCGGAACGAATCCTTCGCTGCATCTCAAGGCAGCGGGCCGACTTCACGTCACGTTTTCGTACATCAATCAATCGCGTCTTTTCCGCAAGCCCCGGGCAAGATATCTTTGGCGGTGAAGCGCGCCGATGGACGGCGGCACACTCTTTTGGCGGAGCCCACCCATGTTGGACGATTTCAAACAGCAGTTACCCGATTCCGATCCTCAGGAAACGGTCGAGTGGATCCTGTCGCTCGATGAAATCGTTTCCCGCGAGGGGCACCAGCGCGCCGATTTCGTCCTGCGCAAGCTGTTGAAGCGCGCGCGCCAGCTCCAGATCGGCATTCCGGGACTCATCCAGACGCGCTACATCAACACGATCTCGCCCGAGCAGGAGCCGCCCTACCCCGGCGACGAGGAGATCGAGCTGCGCATCCGGCGCATCATCCGCTGGAACGCGGTCGCCATGGTGACGCGCGCCAACCATCGCTTCCCCGGGATCGGCGGCCATATGTCCACCTACGCGTCGAGCGCCACGCTCTACGAGGTGGGCCTGAACCACTTCTTCCGCGGCAAGGACGCGGGCGCGGCCGGCGATCAGGTCTTCTTCCAGGGACACGCGGCGCCCGGCATGTACGCGCGCGCCTATCTCGAGGGCCGGATCTCCGAAGCGCAGCTCGATCACTTCCGCCGCGAGGTGGTTCCCGGTCAGGGCCTGTCTTCGTATCCACACCCGCGTCTCATGCCCGACTTCTGGGAGTTTCCCACCGTCTCCATGGGCTTGGGCCCGATCAACGCCATCTATCAGGCGCGCTTCAACCGTTACCTGCAGGCGCGCGGCATCGCCAACACCGAGGGCTCGCACGTGTGGTGCTTCCTCGGCGACGGCGAGTGCGACGAGCCGGAAGCGCTCGGAGCGCTCACCCTGGCGTCGCGCGAGCATCTCGACAATCTGATCTTCGTCGTGAACTGCAACCTGCAGCGGCTCGACGGTCCGGTGCGCGGCAACGGCAAGATCATCCAGGAGCTGGAGGCCGTGTTCCGCGGCGCCGGCTGGAACGTGCTCAAGGTGATCTGGTCGCGCGACTGGGATCCGATTCTCGCGCGCGACGTGGAAGGCGTTCTAATCGAGCGCCTGAACGACACGGTGGACGGCCAGTACCAGCGCTACTCGATCGAGTCGGGCGCCTATATCCGCGAGCATCTCTTCGGCGGCGACGAGCGGCTCCAAGCCATGGTCGCCGACTTCACCGACGAGCAGCTGCAGCGCCTGCGCCGCGGCGGGCACGATTACCGCAAGGTGTTCGCGGCTTACGACAACGCGGTGCGCACCCAGGGCATGCCGACCGTGATCCTGGCCAAGACGGTGAAGGGCTGGCAGCTGGGCGCCATCGAAGCGCGCAACATCACGCACCAGGCCAAGAAGATGAGCGATCAGGAGCTGCGTGCCTTCCGCGACCGGCTCATGCTGCCCATCTCCGATCAGCAGCTGGCCGACGATCCGCCCTACTACCACCCGGGCATGAAGAGCCCCGAGGTGGAGTACATCCTGGAGCGGCGTCGCGCCTTGGGCGGTCCCTTGCCCAAGCGTCTCGTGCGCACCAAGCGCCTGCCCGCGCCCGAGGAGAAAGTGTTCGCCGAGTTCTCCGAAGGCACGCCGGCGCACCGTCAGGTGTCGACGACCATGGCGTTCACGCGACTCTTGCGTCTCATGATGTCCGACCCGGAGCTCGGCAAGCGCGTGGTGCCCATCATTCCCGACGAGGCGCGCACCTTCGGCATGGATCCCATCTTCCGCGAAGTCGGAATCTATTCGCCGCTCGGCCAGCTCTACGATCCGGTGGATAGCCAGCTGCTTCTCTCCTACACGGAGAAGAAGGACGGCCAGCTGCTCGAAGAAGGCATCACGGAGGCGGGATCGGTGGCTTCGTTCACCGCGGCGGCGACGTCCTACGCCACGCACGGTGAGCCCATGATTCCCTTCTACTGCTTCTACTCGATGTTCGGCTTCCAGCGCACCGGCGATCTGCTGTGGGCGCTGGGCGACTCGCGCGGGCGCGGCTTCCTGCTCGGCGCCACTGCCGGCCGCACGACCTTGAACGGCGAGGGCCTGCAGCACGAGGACGGCCACAGCCACGTCATGGCCTCGGTCTATCCCAGCGTGGTCGCGTACGATCCGGCGTACGCCTACGAGCTGGCCATCATCGTGAAGGACGGTCTGCGCCGCATGTTCGAGAAGAACGAGGACGTCTTCTACTACATCACGCTCTACAACGAGAACTATCAGATGGCGGCCCAACCCGAAGGCGTCGAGGAGGGCATCCTGCGCGGGCTGTATCGCTACCGCAAGGGCGAGGGCAAGGGCCCGCGCGTGCAGGTCTTCGGCAGCGGACCCATGCTGCTGCAGGCCATTCGCGCCCAGGAGATTCTCGCGGCCGACTATGGCGTGACCGCCGACGTGTGGAGCGCCACCAGCTACCAGCAGCTGCGCAACGAAGCGCTCGATGTCGAGCACTGGAACCGGCTCCATCCCGGCGAGACGCCGCGCGTGCCGTACGTGACGCGCGCGCTCGAAGGCGCCGAGGGGCCGGTGGTCGCGGTGAGCGACTTCACCAAGGCGGTGCCCGACATGATCTCGCGCTGGGTGACGCCGCCCTATATCACGCTCGGGACCGACGGCTTCGGCCGCTCGGACACGCGCGAGGCGCTGCGCCGCTTCTTCGAGATCGACGCCGAGTCGGCGGTGATCGCCGCCCTCTCGACGCTGGCGCGCCAGAAGAAGATCCCGCTCGAGAAGGCACAGGAGGCGATGAGCCGCTTCGGCTTCAGCTCGGAGATCGCCGAGCCGTTCACCGCCTGATCGCTCGAGGTTGACGAATTATCTTTCACCCGGCCGACGGTGGGCCAAAAATCCCGCCGTCGGCCGCCTCATTTATCTGTTCGTTATCTGGTTTCTGGATGTTCCTGCTTGACGCCACGCCGGAATGGCCGACTATCTTTGCTCAACCTCGCGCCCAGGAAGGGCACGCGGCTGCCGTCACCCGAATTCCGTAAGCCAACTGGGAGGTTCACTGTGGCAAGGAGAAGAACCCGCCGCGGCAAGCGTTATTCCACGGCGGAGAAGGCACGCATTCTCGCCGCCGCCCGAAGCGGGAACCTGACCGCGCTCCAGGTGCAAAAGCAATTCGGCGTCTCGCCGCTCACTTTCTATCGCTGGCGCGGACCGGTGCGCGGACGCCGCCGCGGGCGGCTCGCCGCCGCTGCTTCCGGCGCTTCGGACTTGCGCGCGCAGGTGCAGGACCGCGTGCGCGCTGTCCTGCCCGGCGTCATCCGCGAAGAGGTGAAGGCGTATCTGGCGAGCATCCTCGGCCGGCGCGGGCCGGGACGACCTCCCGGATCGGGCGCACGCCGTCGCCCGGGCCGTCCGCGCGGCCGCCGTCGTGGACCTGGCCGTCCGCGCAAGGCCAAGTAGCCAAGCATTCCACGACGAACGAAACGGCCACGCTGGTCGCCCGGCGTGGCCGCTCGCGTTTTCTAAGCCGCCCGCGACTCGATCAGGAGCACCCCGTCGTGGCGCCGCACGTGTTGCACTTCATGCAGGTGCCGTTTCGCACCAGGGTGAACTGGCCGCAATCGGGGCACGGGTCGCCTTCGTAACCCTTCTCCTTGGCGATCTTCGCGGCCACGGACGTAGGCACGAGGCCGGTCGCCGCCCATCCGGAGCGCGCCGTGGCCGGCGACACGTGGATCGAAGGCTTGGTCGCCGCGGCCGGCGCCGCGGGTGCAGCCGCCGTTGGCGGACTGGAGGCGCCTGGTGCCGGCTCGTGATGGCCCGTGCCTCCGTTTCCGTTGGCCTTGCGCGCCGCCCCCACCTGCGAGGACGTGGCCCGCACCTGCACGCGCTCCTCCTCGACCGTGACCTCGTCGTCGTAGTCCGGCTCGGGCTGCGGACCGGGCTCGCCGACCAGATCCTCCTCCGACACCTGGGCCAGGTCGTTGCGGCTCAGATACTCGATGGCCAATTCGCGGAAGATGTAGTCGATCACCGAGGTGACGCGGTGGATCTTCTGGTTGCCGATCACGAAGCCATTGGGCTCGAAGCGCGTGAACAGGAAGGCCTCGACGAACTCCTCGAGCGGCACGCCGTGCTGCAAGCCGAGCGACACGGCGATGGCGAAGCAGTTCATGAGGCTCCGGAAGGCCGCACCCTCGCGGTGCACGTCGATGAAGATCTCGCCCAGGGTCCCGTCTTCGTACTCGCCCGTGCGCAGATAGATCTTCTGGCCGCCCACGCGCGCCTTTTGGGTGTAGCCCCAGCGGCGATGCGGCAAGGGCCGCCGGCGGGCCAGGTAGCGATAGACCACCTTGTGCGCCAGCCGCTCGGCCACCTTGCGCACGTCGCGGTCCGAGATCGCCTGCTCGAGCACGGTGGCGTCGCGGTCGTCGAGAACCGCCGACAGCGGCTGCGAGAGCTTGGAGCCGTCGCGATAGAGAGCCACCGCCTTCACCATCTTGCGCCACGACAGATCGTAGGCACGCTGCACGTCCTCGACCGTGGCGTCCGACGGCATGTTGATGGTCTTGGACGCCGCACCGGACAAGAACGGCTGGGCCGCGGCCAGCATCTCGATGTGGGCCTCGTAGGGAACGTAACGACGCCCCTTTTTGCCACATCGGTTGGCGCAATCGAAGACGGGAAGGTGCTCGGGCTTGAGATAGGGCGCGCCCTCGACCGTCATCGTGCCGCAGACGTAGTCGTTGGCGGACGCGATCTGATCGGGCGTGAAGCCGAGCGCGTGCAGGAGATCGAACGACCAGTCGTCGAGCTGCTCGGCGGTGAAGCCGAGCGCCCTCTGGCAGAACTCCGCGCCCAGCGTCCACTTGTTGAACGCGAAGCGCAGCTCGAAGGCGCCGCGCAGCGCCTCTTCCACGCGCGCCAGGGCGCCGGCGTCGAAGCCCTTGGCGCGCAAGCTCTCGGGATTCACGTAGGGAGCGCCCTCGAGCGTGCCGTGGCCCACGCAGTAGGCCACGATCTCCTCGACCTGGCGCGTCCCGTACCCTAGGTTGCGCAGCGCGATGGGCAGGCTCTGGTTGGCGATCCGGAAGTAGCCGCCGCCCGCGAGCTTCTTGAACTTGACCAGCGCGAAGTCGGGCTCGATGCCGGTGGTGTCGCAATCCATGACCAGGCCGATCGTCCCGGTGGGCGCGATCACCGTCGTCTGGGCGTTGCGATAGCCGTGCTTGCCGCCCCACTCGAGCGCGCGGTCCCAGCAC
>DATFWU010000203.1:0-9395 GCA_035259005.1 Candidatus Eiseniibacteriota bacterium | reverse complement strand
CCGCCGATCTCGAAGCCGACCGGATCGAGAGCGCGCGCCGCTGGGCGCGCGAGTGGGGCGTGGTCGTGGTCCTCAAGGGAGCGCCCACGGTCGTGGCTTCGCCCGAAGGCCTCGTGACCGTGAACTCGACCGGCAATCCGGGCATGGCGTCGGCCGGCATGGGCGACGTGCTGACCGGATGCGTGCTCGCGTTTCTGGCGCAGGGGCTCTCGCCCTACGACGCCGCGCGACTCGCCGTTTGGGTGCATGGACGAGCCGGCGATCGCGTGGCCGAGCGCCACGGGGCCGCCCTCGCCCGCGCCGGCCTCGTGAGCGCCGAGATTCCGTCTACGATCGGCGAGCTGTGCGCCCTCGCCGGACGCGCCGCCCTTCCGTCGTCATTGCCCTCGCGTGTGATCTAGTCTAGCGAAGCCTGGATTGGAGGTTCTGCTTCACCGCCGGCCACTCGCTCTCGAGCACGCTGTAGTACACGGTGTCGCGGCGGCGTCCGGATTCGGTGATGGCGTGATGGCGGAGAATGCCTTCTTCTTGCGCGCCCAGACGGCGAATCGCGGTGCGGGATTTCTGGTTCAGCACGTCGGTCTTGAGCTCGACGCGGATGCAGCCTTCGCTCTCGAAGGCGTGCGTGAGCATGAGGAGCTTGGCCTCGGTGTTGATCGCCGTCCGCTGCCAGGGCACGCCGACCCACGTCCATCCGATCTCGGCGCGGCGGTTCCCCTTGTCGATGTTGGCGAAGCGCGTGCAGCCGACCGGCTTGCCCTCGGCGGTCGAGCAGGTGGCGAAGGGCAGCGCCGTGCCCTCGCGTTGCCACTCGAGCGCGATGTTCAGATAGCGCTCGAGCTCACCCCGGTCGGCGATCTGCGCCTGCGTCCAGCGCCACAGCTCGGGCTCACGCGCGATCTCCCACAGCGCGTCGAAGTGCGAGAGCTGCAGGGGCTCGAGTCGCACGAAGCGACCCTCGAGCACGACGGGAGCGAAATCCATGCGTGGCGGAACGTCGCGTTACACGAGGTGAGGCTGGATGCGCTGCAAGAGCTGGTGCTTGGAAGCGGCGCCCACGATCTGGTCGACGACGCGCCCGTTCTTGAAGAGGATCAGCGTGGGGATGCCGCGCACGCCATAACGCGCCGGCACTCCGGGGCTCGAATCGACGTCCAGCTTGGTGACCTTGAGACGGCCGTCGTATTCGCTGGCCAGCTCGTCGATGATGGGGGCGATCAAGCGGCAGGGTCCGCACCATTCGGCCCAGAAATCGACGAGGACCGGACTGCCGGACTGCAAGACCTCGCTCTCGAAGGTCTGATCGGTGACCGCCTTGGCGTTCGACATGTTCTGCTCTTCCTCCGGGAACTCGGGGGGCTAAGTAAGCGACCGGCTCTCCAGGGCCGGCCAAACTCTTAGACGCGGCGTTTTCAGAAACGATGCGATGGGCCGCCGAAGCGGGCCTGCCCAGCCAACCTACGGTTCCCGTCAGGAGGCCGTCAAGGGAAGTGCCGGGACCCGGACAGGTTGCTTGACCGGGCGGAAGCGGCCTTCCTAGACTTTCTTCATCCTTAAAGAACCAGGCACGTTCTCCGGAGGACACGAACATCCCTTACCACCACACGAAAACCCGCCGCGAGCGGGCCATTCTGGTCGGGCACGGCAGCGGGCGTGGGGCGGCCGCGCGTCATCCCTCGCTGGCCGAGCTCGAGCGCCTGGCCGACACGGCGGGCGGCGAAGTCGTCGATCGCCTGATCCAGCGCCGCGGTCGGCCGCACCCGGCCACGTTTCTGACCAAGGGCAAGCTCGAGGAGCTGGCCGCGCTCGTCTGCGAGCGCAAGGCCGACCTGGCCGTCTTCGACGAGGATCTGTCCCCGGCGCAGGTGCGCCATCTCGAGAAGCGGCTCCAGGTGCGCGTGCTCGACCGCTCGGAGCTCATCCTCGACATCTTCGCCCGCCGCGCCCGCACGCGCGAGTCGCGCCTGCAGGTGGAGCTCGCGCAGCTTCAGTACACGCTGCCCCGGCTGACGCACCTGTGGCAGCACCTCGGGCGCCCTGGCGGCGGCATCGGCACGCGCGGCCCGGGCGAAACCCAGCTCGAAGTCGATCGTCGGCGCGCACGCGAGCGCATCGCGCGCTTGAAGGACGCGCTCGCCCAGGTCGAGCGCGAGCGCGAGACGCAGCGCAAGTCGCGGCGTCGCGAGTTCCGCGTGGCGCTCGTCGGCTACACCAACGCCGGCAAGAGCACGCTGTTCAACGCGCTCACCCGTGCTTCGGTGCCGACCGAGGACCGGCTCTTCGCCACCCTCGACGCCACCACGCGGCGCATGAGCCTGCCGCCTGTCAACGGAGGTCGGCCCGGCGCGCTCCTGGTCACCGACACGGTGGGCTTCATCCGCAAGCTGCCGCACCACCTCGTGGCCTCGTTCCGCTCCACGCTCGTCGAGACCCTGGAGGCCGATCTCTTGCTCGTTCTCGCCGACGCGTCGGATCCGGAGCGGGAGTCGCAGCTGGCCGAAGTCGAGCGCGTGCTCGACGAGCTCGGCGCCTCGGGCCGCCCGCGGCTTCTCGTCTTCAACAAGGCGGATCGTCTGCCGGGCGAAGAGGACGTGCTCGGGCTGCGCGCGCGCTATCCGGGCGCGCTCGTGATCTCGGCGGCGACCGGCCAGGGCATGGACGCGCTGCGCGCCCGCCTGATCGAGGAAGCGCGCAGCAAACGAATCGAGGCGGCCTGAGGCCGCCTCGCTCGTCCGATTCGTTTGCTGGAGTCGCTAGCGCAGGAACAGCAGCCGGTCGGTCTCGCCGTACGGGCCCGCCTTCACGTTGAGGAAGTAGATCCCCGCCGAGAGCGAAAGTCCCGAGTCGTCGCGTCCGTCCCACTCGTAGCTGTAGCGCCCCGCAGGCAGTGGAGCATGCACGATGGTGCGCACTTTGCGGCCGGCCACGTTGTAGACGTTCACCGCCACCGGCCAGTTGCCGGCCGGCGCCGTGGGCAAATCGAAGGCCACGACGGAAGTGCGCGTGAACGGATTGGGCGCGGGCTTGTGCACGTAGAACGCGGTCGGCAGCCCCGGCGGCGTGTTGACCGTGGGCGCCCGATCCTGGAGGAACGCCGTCGTGGTCACGCCTCCCGGCCCCACGCAGTCCGAGGCCGTGACGCGCACCTGCAGGCTGTCGGTGGTGAGCGCCGGAACCGTCCAACTGTAATAGCCATCGTTGGCCTCGTGGTCGGCGATGAGGGTATACGCGCCGTTCGCGCCCACGTGGTAGTCGAGCTTCATCTCGTTCACACCGGTGTTGTCGGTGGCGTTCCATCTCACGCCGACCGGCGTGCCCTGATAGAGCGTCGTGGTCGGGGTCGGATAGGCGATCGTGACCGTCGGCGCCTGCGTGTCGCTGCACAGAAGCGAGTTCACGTCGAGCCGACCCGCGCCCCAGAGCGGATTGGGCACAGCGCCCGTGGTCGCGTCCGATCGCGCCGCGCTCGCCAGGAGAAGCTTGGCGCCCTTGGGCGTGAGCGTCGGATATTTCTGCAGGAGCATGGCGACCGCTCCGGTGACGTGCGGCGCTGACATCGAGGTGCCTTGCAGCGACAGGTGAACGCCGTCGGGGACGATGAGGGGTGGCGGCCAGGGCGGGCTCGAATCGGCGGACAGCACGCTCACGATGGCGCTGCCCGGCGCCGAGATGTCGGGCTTGGCCACGCCGTCACGCCGCGGGCCACGCGCCGAAAAGGGGCAGATCTGCGGCGGATCGGTGGCGCCGGTGAAGCTGTAGACTTGGCCGTCGATCGAGGCCCAGGCGAGCTTCGTGTTGTGCGCCGCGACGGTGATCAGGGAGTCGGCGTTGCCGGGCGAGCCCACGTTCACGGTCGTGTCGACGAAGGTCGTGAACTGGGGCACCAGGATGTTGTCGCCCAGGGCGCCATCCATCCAGCCGTGCACCTTGGCGCTGCCGGGCTCGCTCACGCCCGCCTGCAGCTGAATTTGCCAAGTGCCGGCATGGGGAATCGACCCGGCGAGGTCGTTGACCTCGACATAGATCTCCGAGAGGCCGTTCCCCGGGTCGGCGCTGTTGGAATAGTCGATCACGATGTTGCCGTCGGTGGTGGACTGCGTGAAGGGCAACGCGCCTTTGGTCACCGGGCCGACGAGCGTCGCGCTCGAGGGGCGCTTCACGCGCACCGTGTACGCGTTGTTCCCGGCGTGCCAGAGATCGACCGAGAAGACATCCTCGAACGTGCTGGCCGTGTAGGCCGGAACGTTCACCGTGTAGGTGCCCGTCGTGCTGGGCGAGATGTTCTGCGAGGCGTGCACCTTGTCGATCTGCGAGTTGCCGGCCGAGGCGACGACGATCTTCCCCGGTCCCGTGAGCGCGTTCAGAAAGTGCTCGAAGTCGGTGGTGCCGTCGTGCGGGCCGAGCACCGTTCCCAGGCTCAGGTTCACGACCGCCGGCATGCCGAGAGAATCCGCCTTCTGGAAGATGTAGTCCACGCCGTCGATCACGCCTGCCTGACTGAAGTCCGTCGCCACGCCGATGATGTTCGCGTTGTTGGCCATGCCGACATAGACGAACGGCGACTCGAAGTTGCCAGTGCCCGAGCCGTCGCCCGCCGCGATGCCCGTGACGTGCGAGCCGTGCCCGTTCACGTCCGTCTCGGTGCAGGTGCCGGCGTTGATTTCCCCTTGTTTGCACTCGTTGCCGTATCCGAACGGGGACGGCGGCATGCCCACGGTCGCGTTCTGATCCCAGATATAGCGGAAGCGCGTCGAGCCGTCGGGATTGCGGAAGTCGTCGTGCTGGTAGTCCATGCCGGTGTCGACGATGCCGACGATCACGCCCTTGCCGTTCCATCCGTAGAGCGGGGGCTGGTTGCTGCGCTTGAGGTTGGCGTTCACGTCGGCGACCGAGACGTCGAGGTCGGGCTTGAGCTCGTAGCCCAGCGAGACCTTCTGGAGTCCGGGCAGCGCGAGAAACGCCGGCAGGGCGGAGAGCGGCACGCGCGCCGTGCGGTACCCGCCCGCCTCGGCGCCGACTTCGGCGCCAAGAGCGCGCAGGGCGCCGCTCGAGACCGAGCCCTTCAGGATGACCGAGACCACGTCGCCGCTTCGATCACGCCGTATCAGGCGCTGCGCCGACTGGCTCACGCCGAGCGTGCGCAGGTTCTCGTCGAGCATCACGGAGGCCGGCGTCTTGCTCAGGTCCGGGATGGTCGGAGCCACGCGCTCGAGAGCCGGGGTCACCGGAGCCCGCCGCGGCAACACGACCGGGCGCGCGATGCGCTGGCCTTGGGCGGCGGCGGGGAGAGCGATGAGAGTCAGGAGAGAAAAAGAAAGGAGACTGCGGATCGAGGCACCGAACCGATGCATGAACAAGCTCCCCATGGCGAATGCTGGGCTGGTTTCCGAGCGGTTGGGAGGCGTCCCACCTTCCCTTCGGGACCCGCCGGGCGGCAGCACAAGGATATCGTTTCTATGCGCAGGGGAGAAGCCCGGCAGGCCCCTGAATCGGCCTCGAAACGCCTTGGAAACAAAGAAAACCGCCGGGTCGTCGCGCCTGCGACTTTCCGGCGGTCAGGGACGTGCGGCCTGCGCTCTCGGAGCCCCTGGGCCGCTCGCTTTGCAATGTCTTGTCGTTTGGTCGGGGCGCCTAGGCGCCGGCGGCGACTCCGGCGAGCGCGGCTTCCGCCTCCTGGCGATCGGTCGAGAGCGTGGCCATCCGCCGCTCTTCGTCGATCCGGAAGTCGGCGAATACGATCGGCGCCTCGTGCTTGAGGATGCGCAGCATCTCGAGGCACACGCGGCGGATCTCCCAGTGCGCGCGCGGATGGCAGCGCACTTCGAACACGTGCCGCCACTCGCGGAAATTGGCCGACAGAACGATCTCCGACACCGCGCCTCCGGGAAGCAGATAGCGGGCGTCCTCGCGCGGGACGCCGGCGGCTACGAGCTTCTTGTAGGCATCGCGCGCGGCGGCGCAGACGCGCTCGAACTCCTCGCGCGCCTCGGGCACCGCCTCCACCGACGGCGGCACCACGATCTCGGCGCGGGACTCGCTCACGTAGCGCTGGCTCTGTTGCGAGGGCGACACGAAACGGTGGCGCACCATCTCGTGAGTGAACACGCGGCTCGCGCCCAGCACGCGAAATGTGGCCGATGCGTGCTCGAGCACCGAGTGGTGTCCTTTGTCGAGAATCTTTTGGATCAGCTCGCGCGTGGACTCGGGCGGGTTCTTGCGATGGAAGGAGAGGTAGCAGGTCCGGCAAGCGTCTTCGATCACTTCCTCGGCGTTGGGCGTGAGAGCCATCAACTCGACCTGCATGATCCACTCCTTGGATGGGCGCGATGAGGACCTGGGACGCCTCTCGGCGCCGACGGGATATCCATTCTTAGCACGCCGGAAACGACGTCCCCAAGCGGAAATGGCCGGATCGTGCCAGATCAAGACGCCTGCCCGGCGAGCCGATACCGAAGAGGACGGAGCACCCTCCCGAGGAGCCCGGCAGGCCCTCGCACGGAGGTTCACACGGCCGGGAATTCTCCAGGCCGCGGGAGGATTCGCGTTGCCCGATCTTTCCCTGTTCGGCCCGGCCGGGATGACGCCTTTGAGCTGGCTCATCGCGTTCGGGCTCGCCCTCGTCACCTGGTGGATCGTCTACCGCGCCTTCCATGGCATGACGGTGGCCGACGATGCCGCCACGCCGAAGGACGTCGCCGGGCCGGCGGCGGAGAGCGCGACCGTCCCCGTGACGGCCGACGGGGATGCCATCCTCCATCCCCGCCTCGTCGATGATCTCGACCCGTCGGAAACCGGCGAGTGGGACCGCTTCGAGTCCCTGGAGCAGGAGCTGGCCGAGATCGCGGCGGCCGAGTCGCTCGAGATCGGAGTCACTCGCTGCGCCGGGCTCTTGCGCGAGCGCTGGGGTGCGGCGGCGGCGGCTGTGTGGGCCTGCCGCGACGGCGAGGAGAGCACGCGCAAGGTCACGCACCAGACCGGGCTCTTGCGTGCAAACGTCAGCGAAAAGTGGGATCCCGCGCAGACGTTCGAGCCTTGGATGAGCGCTCTGGGCGCGGGCGAGCTCGTGTGCATTCCGGATGTCTCGGCCGAGCCCGACGCCGCCAGCGTGATCGCCGAAGGAATCGGAGCGCTGGCCATCGTTCCCTTCGGGGAGAGCGGCGGATACGGCCGGATCGCTCTTCGCGGCGGCATGGTGGTCGCCTGGTCCGAAGCCCTCTCCATCGGTCCCCGCCAGGCGCACTGGGTGAAGCGGGCAGGGCGAAGCGTCGACGCCACGATCGAGCACATTCGCCAGGGCGAGAGCCTCGCCGCCGTCGGCGCCCAGGTTCGCGTCCTGCTCGACGTCGGCGGCATCCTCGCGCGCGAGAAGGATCTCGCCGGCGCCCTGCGCGCGCTGGTGCAAACCCTGCGCGACCGGCTCGGCTACCCGGTGTGCTCGATCCTTCTCGTCGACGAGGAGAAGAAAGATCTTCACGTCGCCTGCATGACCGGCTATGGCGACGACGTCTCGAGCTTGCGCCTGCCGCTCGACGGGGTCTCGGTCACCGCGACCGCGGCCCGAGAAGCGCGCACGATCGACGTGCCCGACGTCACCGCCTGGGTTGGATACGTCTCCGGCGGTCCCGACATCCGCTCCGAGATCGCTTGTCCGCTCGTCTTCGAAGGCCGCCTGCTCGGCGTCCTCGACGTCGAGTCCGGACGTCCCGCCGCCTTTGACGCCCGCGACCGCCGCACGCTCGAGGCGGTGGCCTGGCAAGCCGCGCTGGCGATCGGTCACTTTCGCCTTCTGTCGCAGCTCGGCGATCGCGCCCGGCGCCTCGAGCTGGTTGACGGCATGGCGCGCGCCATCTCCAGCACGCTCGACGCCAGGAGCCTCTTCCAGATCGTCGTCGACCAGGTGCGCGCGGCGGCCGGAGCCGAGCGCGCCACGCTCGTGCAGATCGGAGCCGACGGAGAGGAAGCCCGCGTGGCCGCCGTCTCGAGCGTGCGCCCCGTGGCGGGTCTCGAAGCGGGGGACGCCATTTCGCTCGAAGGGTTCCCGCGCGACCAGCTGACCGGCCCACGCGCGCTCTACGTGCCCGATCTCGAAGCCGGGGAAGATTCGGTGCGCTCCCGTCTGCGCGGCTCTGGATTTCGCTCCCTGGTGCGCGTCCCCATCTACATCGACGGCCAGCTGGCCGGATTGTTCACCGCCTCATGCGAGCGCGCCGGCGCGTTCTCGCCGGCCCAAATCGAGATTCTCGAAGCCGTGGCCCCGCACGTCTCGGCCGCGCTTCGCAACGCTCGGCTCTACGAGCAGGTCGAGCGATCGTTCCAGGAGCTGAGCAACGCGCAGGGGCACCTGGTTCAGGCCGAGCAGCTGCGCGTCCTCGGCGAGATGGCTTCCGGCGTCGCGCACAATTTCAACAACGTGCTGGGCGCCATCCTCGGCCGCGCGCAGATGGTGCGCGCGCGCACCGGCGACCCGCTGATCGCCCGCGAGCTGGGGGTGATCGAGCAGGCGGCCATGGACGGCGCGGCCACCGTGCGCCGGCTGCAGGAGTTCACGCGCCTGCGCACCGACCACGAGTTCGTTCCCGTCGACGTCTCCCAGGTGGGACGTGACGCGCTCGCTCTCACGCGCACCTGGTGGAAGGACCGAGCCGAGGAACGCGGAGTGTCCTACGGCATCCTCACCGACCTCGCCGAGGGCGTGTGGGCCGAAGGCCAGGACCACGAGCTACGCGAAGTGGCGGTCAACATTCTCTTGAACGCCATCGAGGCCATGCCCAACGGCGGATCGCTCTACCTCGCGAGTCGCGTGGCCGACGGGCAAGCGGTGCTCGAAGTCACCGACTCCGGCGTGGGCATGAGCGAAGAGGTGCAGAAGAGCATGTTCCACCCGTTCTACTCGACCAAGGGACCGGGCGGCACGGGACTCGGTCTCAGCATCGCCTACGGCATCATGCAGCGCCACCAGGGCAAGATCGACGTGACCAGCCGCCGCGGCGCGGGCACGACGGTGCGCATCTCGCTCCCGGCCAGCAGTCGCGGACCGGAAATCAAACCCACGCCCGCCATCGAGCCCGCGGCATTCGACGCCAGCATCCTTCTCGTGGAGGACGAGCCCGCTGTGCTCTCGCTTCTCACCGACCTCCTCGAGGGGGCGACCTACAAAGTGGTCATCGCGCGCACCGGGCGGGAGGCCGTCGAGAAGCTCATCGAGGGCTCCTTCCACATCGTGATCACCGACCTCGGGATGCCCGAGATGAGCGGCTGGGAGCTGGCGCGCCATTGCCGCGATCTCTACCCCGAGCTGCCCGTCGTCCTGTGCACCGGCTGGGGCGTCGAGCTGGACGAAGGGCTGGTGGCCGAGACCGGCGTGCGCGCGGTCATCGCGAAGCCCTTCTCGGTGG
>DATFWU010000202.1:0-3126 GCA_035259005.1 Candidatus Eiseniibacteriota bacterium | reverse complement strand
CCGCGCAGCTCGCCCGCCTCGTCCGGATCGTGCGCGGTGGAGAATCGAATCAGGAGATCGGGCCCGTGCGCGCGCGCGCTTTCGACGCTCGCTTGCTTGACCACAGCACCGTTCTCGCGCACCAAGCGCACGGTGCCGAGCTTCTGCACGGCGGCCGCCTCGAGGCCCGCGCCGCGCACCACCACTTCGCCCTGGAGTCCGTGCGGCTTGACGATGCGGCCGACACGAAGGGGCGGGACGCTCGAGCCGCTCACTCCAGCACTTCGAGCGTGGCGCGGAAGCCCTGCTTGCGCGCAGCGGTCGAGACCACGGCGCGCAGCGAGCGGATGGTCCGGCCCTCGCGGCCGATGATCCGGCCTTGGTCCTCGGGGGCGACGCTCAGCTCGTAAAGAACGATGTCGCCGTCCTTCACCTGCACGCGCACCTCCTCGGGACGGTCCACGAGCTTCTTGGCGAGATCGAGGATGAGGGGCGAGAGATCGGGATTCATCGGGACTCCTGCCGTCAGGCGGGCGCGCGCGGCGCCGCCGAGCTCGGCCGCACGGGCACGCGGGCGAGACGGATGCCGAACCAGAAGAGGGCGAGGCCCCAGAGAAGCAGCCAGGGGAGCGTGTTCCAGAAGCCCTGCGAGCGCGCCACGCCCACGCCGCTCGCGGTCAGCGCGGCGGCCCAGAGATAGACGCCGAGTGCGGTCCGGCGCGGCCCGCCGATGAGCGTGCTCAGGCGATGCGTGGTGTGGTCCTTGCCGCCCTGATAGATCTTCCGCCCCTCGCGCAGGCGCATGACGACCACGAACGAGAGGTCGAACACCGGGTAGCCGAGGATGAGAAGCCCGGCGATCGAGCCTTCGATGTCGGGCCCGGCTTGGGCGGCGAGAAGCGAGAGCGTGCCCAGCGAGTAGCCGAGGAAGAGTGAGCCCGCGTCGCCCAGGAACACGCTGGCCGGCGAAAAGTTGAAGCGCAGGAAGGCGAGGGACGCCCCCGCCAGCGCGAAGGCGAAGATGGCCTCGGCCCCATTCCCCCACCAGAGATGGAGCACGCCCAGACCACAGGCGAGGATGGCGGTGATGCCGCCGATGATGCCGTCCATGTTGTCGAGGAAGTTGACGGCGTTCATCATGGCCACGATCCAGAAGAGGCTGAGCGGGATCCCCACCCAAGGTCCGAGCCCGCCGCTCGGATACACGCCTCCGCACAGGAAGACGAGGCCGACCGCGATCTGCAGGAAGAGCTTGGGCAGGGGGTGCATGCCGAACTTGTCGTCGACGAGCCCAAGCCCGAGCGCCGCCACGGCCCCCGCCGCCCACCACCACAGATGCGCCGGAAAAGGAATGTGCAGGACCGCGATCCCGATCGCGGTCGCGCCTATCGAGCCCAACGCCACGCAGACGCCACCCAGAAGCGGGGTGGCATGCGTGTGGAGCTTGCGCGCCTCGGGATGGTCGAGGTACCCCGTCCACCAAGCAAAGCGCCGCACCGGAGGAACGACCAAGAGGACGATGGCGGCCGCGCAGGCGATGGCGGCGAGCGCCAGCCACAGGCCTCGCGGCAGGCTCTGCGCGTCGCTCCACGGGACGAGGGGGCTCGTGGCGATCATGACGGTCGAGGATTAGCACGAACCGGAGCAAAAAGAAAAACCTCTCCGGATCGATTTGCCCGATCCGGAGAGGTGGAAAGAGGCGGCCGGAGCTCTAGGCGCCGCCCGCCAGCGTCGGGATGGCGGAGGTGGCGCGGAACGGCGTGCGGCCCTTTTCGCGATAGAAGGCGATGGTCGTCTTCAGGAGCTCGTCCAGCGTGCACTGCGGCGCGTAGCCGACCAGGTCGTGGATCTTCTTGAGCGAAGGCACGCGGCGCTGCATGTCCTCGAAGCGGTCGCCGTAGATCTTCTCGAAGGGTACGAACTCGATCGCCGAGGACGAGCCCGCGATTTCCTTCACACGCTGGGCCAGCGTCAGCACCGACACCTCTTCTTCGGTGCCGATGTTGAACACGCCGCCGAACGAGCGCGGCTCGTCGGCGAGCATGAGGGTGCCGCGGACCACGTCGCCCACGTAGGAGAAGCAGCGGGTCTGCGTACCATCGCCGTACACGAGAAGCGGCTCGTCGCGCAGGGCCTGCTGGATGAAACGCGGCAGGACCATGCCGTACGAGCCGCTCTGGCGCGGGCCCGTGGTGTTGAAACAGCGCACCACGACCACCGGGAGACGGCGCTCCTGGTGGTAGCCCATGGCCAGGTACTCGTCGACCGACTTGCTGGTGGCGTACGACCAGCGCAGCACCTGAGTGGGCCCGAGCAGACGATCCTGGTCCTCGGTGAACGGAACCTGCGTCCCCTTGCCGTAGACCTCCGAGGAAGAGAACAGAACCACCGGCTTGTTGCCCGCGCGGTGCGCGGACTCGAGCACGTTCTCGGAGCCTCGGATGTTAGTCAGGAGCGAGCGGAGAGGATTCTCGAGGACGAACTTCACGCCCACGGCGGCGGCGAGGTGATAAACGAAATCGACCCGGTCCGTGATCTTCTGGACCAGGGCCGCGTCCATCACCGAGCCTTCCACGAAATGGAAACGAGGCTCGTCCTGGAGATTCTCGAGATTCTCTAGCGCTCCGGTGGAGAGGTCATCCAGTGCCCAAACCTCGTCGCCCCGCGCGATCAAGGCTTCCACAAGGTGCGAACCGATAAAGCCTGCACCCCCAGTGACCAGTACTTTCATAGCCTCCCTCGGATTTTCGTTCACCATTATATCGCTTTGGCGGGGGCGAGGGACCGGAACGTTTGTCGGGCTCACGTGAAAACGCCCCTCCCACCATGGGCCGGGCGCTGGCTTCGAGACTGTCACGGTAAGCGCCCCAAGTGCTGCTGTCAAAGGGTTTTTCCCTTGTTCCGCTCTCGTGTTATCGACACCCATCCCAAGGACTTTAGGAACCGAATCCGCCCCTTTCCGTAGGCGCCAAATCGGTCCGCTCCGGCTCCCGATTTTCGCTATTCTGGCGCTCGCGGCTGATTTTCCCGGACCAAGTTCAGTGTGGCGCGACGGACGGCCCGACGTGGCCGGGGCGCGCGCCCCTCTCGCGCGAGATCCCGAATGCACTGGAAGGCCAAAGCCGTCGTTCAGAACGCCATTTCGCT
>DATFWU010000201.1:0-7054 GCA_035259005.1 Candidatus Eiseniibacteriota bacterium | reverse complement strand
GCCCGCGCGCGTGGATCGAGACCGCCCGGAAGCCGGCCGCTCCAGACATCGCCTTTGGCGCCCGGCATGACGGTGACGCGCGGCTCAGCCGACACGCTCGGCCTCCGTTTCACGATCGCGCGCCGCGCCCACGGCGAGCGGCAGGCCGAAGAGCCGGATGAAGCCTTCGGCATGGGCCGAATCAAAGCCCGCCATGTTGAAGCTGGCGAGGCTCGGGAGATACAGGGTCTTGGGACTGGTTCGGGAAACCGCCGTCGCCTGCCCGCGGAACAACTCCACCGTGACCTCGCCGGTCGTGGGCTCGAGCGCCTTGTCGACGAACGCCTGCAGGGCCTCGCGCAATGGCGAGAACCACTGGCCGTTGTAGATGAGATCCGCCATGCGCGGCGCGAGCTCGGCGCGTGTGCGCAGGACGTCGTGTGGCAGAGTGAGCCGGCAGAGATCCTCGAGCGCCTCGCGCAGCACGGTGCCCGCCGGGGTCTCGTAGACGCCGCGCGACTTCATGCCCACGAGCCGGCTCTCGACCAAGTCGTCGCGGCCCACGCCGTGGCGGCCGGCGCGCTCGTTGAGCTTCTCGACCAGGGTCACGGGATCGGCGGCGCGTCCGTCGAGTGAGACGGGGGTTCCGGCCTCGAATCCGATGCGCACCGTCTCGGGCGTCGCCGGGTGATCGGCCGGGCCGCGCGTCAAACGGAACATGGACTCCTCCGGCGCGTTCGCCGGATCTTCGAGACGGCCGCCCTCGTGGCTCAGGTGCCAGAGATTGCCGTCGCGCGAGTAGAGATCCTTCTTCGTCTGCTGCACGGGCACGTTGTGCTTGGCCGCGTACGCCAAAGCGTCCTCGCGCGAGACGATGTCCCATTCGCGCCACGGCGCGATCACGGGCAGATCGGGCGCGAGCGCCAGGAACGTGAGCTCGAAGCGCACCTGATCGTTGCCCTTGCCGGTGGCGCCGTGGGCGAGCGCGTCGCCGCCGTTCCTGCGCGCGCACGCCACTTGGCGCGCGGCGATGAGCGGGCGCGCGAGCGAGGTGCCGAGAAGATAACGGCCCTCGTAGATCGCGCCGGCGCGCAGGGCCGGGTAACAGAAGTCACGCACGAACGGGAGGCGCAGGTCCTCGACGACCACGCCGACCGCGCCGCTTGCTTTCGCCTTGGCTTCGAGACCGGACAGCTCGTCGCCCTGGCCGAGATCGGCGCAATAGCAGAACACCTCGCAGCCGTAATTCTCGCGCAGCCAGGGCACGATGATGCTGGTGTCGAGGCCGCCCGAGTAGGCGAGGACGGCACGGCGAATCTTGGGCTTCGGCTGGCTCACTTAAGACGTTCCTTTCCCGGCTTCGAGGTCGGAGAGTGCGGCGTCCAAGCGGTGCAGTCCTTCGTCGATCTCGCCCGGGCTCGCGACCAGCGGCGGCAGGACGCGCACCGCGTGCTCGCCACCCCGAACCAGCAGCAGATTGCGCTCGCGCGCCAGCGCGACGAAGGCGCGAGGCTCGTAACGCGAGTCGAGCTCGATGGCGCGCAAGAGCCCGAGGCCACGCGCCTCGCGGACCGAGGGATGCTTCTGCGCGAGCTTCTCCAGGCCGCGCCCGAGTCGCTCGCCGCGGCGGCGTACGCGCGAGAGAAACGGCGGACGGTTGATCTTCTCGAGCGTCCACGAGGCGGCGGCCGCCGCGGTGGCGCCACCGCCGAAGGTGCAGCCGTGCATGCCGGGCTTCAAGGTTTCGGCAACGGCGTTGGTGAGCAGGATGGCGGCGATGGGGAAACCGCTGCCCAGCGCCTTGCTGAGTACGGTCATGTCGCCCTTGACGCCGAATTGCTCGGCGGCGAGGAGCGTTCCCGTGCGGCCCATGCCCGTCTGCACCTCGTCGATGATCAGTGCGGCGTTCAAGCGGTTCGCGCGCTCGCGAAGGCCTTGCAGGAATTCCTTGCCCGCGGGCACGACGCCGCCTTCGCCCTGCACCGGCTCGACCACGATCGCGCACACGTTGGCGTCAAGCTGGGCATCGACGCTCGCGAGGTCGTTGAACTTGGCGAAGCGGACGCCGGGGATGAGCGGCTCGAACGGTGCCCGATAGGAAGGCGTGTACGTGGCCGACACGCTGAATCCGAGACGGCCGTGGAAGCCACCCTCGAAGGCCAGGATGTCGCGGCCGGGCAATCCCAACGCGCCGGCGCGAGCGCGCGTGAACTTGAGCGCGCCGTCCAGGCCCTCGCCGCCCGAGTTCGCGAAGAAGACCTTGTCGAATCCGGTCGCCTGGGTGAGCGCCTTCGCCAGCTCGATGGCCGGGCGGTTGGCGAACAGATTCGACGTATGGCCGAGGCGGCCCATCTGGTGGGCGACGACGCGCCCCAGGCCGCGCGGCGCGTGGCCGAGCGCGTTCACCGCGATGCCGCAGGTGAAATCGAGGTAGCGGCGCCCGCCCGCGTCCCACGCCCACGCTCCGCGGCCCGAGGCCAGCTCGAGACGCGGCAGGTAATAAAGCGGCGCGAGCCATTGCGACTCGTCGGTCGCCAGCGTCGGGGCCAGCGTGGTTGGCGCGTCCATGAGATCAGTCACGTGCTCCTCCCGTAGCCAAAGTCGCCGCCTTCTCGACGAAGGTTCCTCCCGGCGCGCCGGCCTTGAGGCCGGCCAGCGTCCCCGGTCCATCCCAGGCGGCGATCACCGCCTGGGCCGCTCCGCCGCGCACGGCTGCCGCCGCGGCCGCGAGCTTGGGCCGCATGCCGCCGGTCACATCCGGGTGCGCGAGCAAGGTCTCGATCGAGTCGGCATCGACGCGCTCGACGAGCTGGGCGCGCAGTCTCAACCCCGGCGTGTCGCTCAAGAGGACGAGAAGCGAGGCTCCCAGCGCGCCCGCCACGCCCGCCGCCAGATCGTCTGCATTGATGTTGAGCAGCTTGCCGCGATGGGCGCCCACGCTCGCGAGCACGGGCAGGCGGCCCTGGGCGAGAAGCTCGTTCAGGAACGCCGTGTCGACCTGGCTCACGCGGCCGACCTCGCCGAGGGTCGCGGCCTCGGCGTGGGGCTCGATGTCGGCCACGCCGTCGGCCGCCGACAACCCGACCGCGTTCACGCCGCCGGCGCGGAGGGCGGCGACCAAGCGCTTGTTGGCGAGCCCGGCGAGCACCGCCACCACGATCTCGAGCGTGGCCGGGTCGGTGACGCGAAGGCCGTCGTGAAAGCGCGACGGGACGCCGAGACGCTCGCCCCAGCGCGTGGCTTCCGCGCCGCCTCCGTGCACGAGCACGACCGGCTGCTCAGGAACGAGCGTCGAGAGATCGAGCGCCAGCTCGGCGGGAGCTCCCGGCGCTTCGAGCGCGCGGCCGCCGAGCTTGACGACCAGAGGAGCGGGTCGCGTCACCATGGCGTCCCGTTTGCGGAAAGGCCCGTCGTCTCGGGCCATCCGAGGAGCAAATTCAGGTTCTGCAGCGCCTGGCCGGCCGCTCCTTTCACCAGATTGTCGATGGCCGCGGTGGCGAGCAGGGTCTCCCCGCCGTGAAGCGTGGTCACCGACACGTCGCAGCGGTTCGATCCACGCACCGCGCGGGTCTCGGGCCAGGTGCTGGGCTCGAGCACACGCACGAAGGGCTCGTCGGCGAAGCGCTCGCACCACAGCGAATAGGCCTCGCCCGGCGACACGGGCCGCGAGAGCTTGGCGTGCACGGTGGCCACGATGCCGCGCGCCATGGGCACGAGGTGCGGCACGAAAGAGACCTCGAGGTCGTCGCCGGCGATCCGCGAGAGCTGGGTCGCGATCTCCTTCGCGTGCGCATGCTCGACGCCCGCGCGATAGATCGAAGCCCCGCCCTCGAGCTCGGTGAACGAAGTACGAAGCGAGGCCGAGCGCCCGGCGCCGCTCACGCCCGAGAGCGCGCTCACATAAAGCGGCCCCTCGAGCCAGCCCGACTCGACCGCGGGCAGGACGGCGAGCGCCGTGGCCGTGGGATAGCAGCCGGGATTGGCCACGCGCGCGGCACTGGCGATCTCGGCGCGATGGGCTTCCGGAAGCCCATACACGTAGCCCGCGGAGCCATCGCGCCGGTCGGCCGAGAGATCGATCACGCGCCGGGGCTTGACCTCGAGCGCCGGCAGCTCGGCCGCGAGCGCCCGCCAGGCGCCGTGCGGCAGGCAGGAGACGAGCGTGTCGAAGGCGCCGGACGCCGCCGCCTCGGCGAGCGCCGTGGGCTCGACGACTGGAGGCAGACGGCGCGCGGCCGGATCGATCCCCGGCATCATGCGCGCCGCGGGATGGCCGGCGTGCTCGCGCGAGGCGAGGGCGACGATTTCGATCCCAGGATGGGCGAGAGCGAGACGCGCGAACTCGAGACCCGAGTAACCGCTTGCGCCGAGAATGGCGACGCGCGCGGTCTCGCGCGAGGTGGCGGCCGGGGACGTGGGTCGGGACCGGACGGCGAGATCCATGGGCGTGACTCCGAGCTTTGGGCTCATCGAATCAGCATGTCGCCGTTCGGCAGCAGGGAGGCGCCGGACAGCGAGTCGAGATGACGCTTCAGCTTGCGAGCAGCGCCTGTACCGCTCATGACAACCAGCATCGTGTCGTCGCCCGCCACCGAACCGACAAATCCGGGGTACTGCATGAGGTCCACCGCGCGGGCCACCGCGTTGGCGTGGCCGGGCGGCGTGCGGATCACCACCAGATTGCTCGCCACCCGCACCTCGTTCACGAAGGTGCGGAGGTCGAGAAGCTGCCGCTGGCGGTCGAGCGATTCGGACGCCGGCTGCGGCAGCTCGTACACCGAGCCGCCGTTCGATCCGGGGCGCTTCACGACGCCCAAGCTCCGCAGGTCGCGCGACAGCGTGGCCTGCGTCACGGGGGAGCCCGCCTTCGCCAGGGCCCGGACCAGCTCGTGCTGGCTGCCGTAGCGGCCCGAGTGAAGGACATGGGTCAGTACGTTGAGACGCTGGGTGCGCGACATGGAGCACTCCTCTGAATAATTATTCACTCCCATGAATAGAATCACGACCGGCCAGGGGGTGCAAGAAAAAAGAGCAGGGCTTGGGTGGTCTCTATCGACCCTCCGCATGTTCCAGAACGGGTGATTGGTCCCCCTTCGCGCAGCGACCCGCCGCCGGGACGTGGCGAGTGGCGCACTTGCATGCCCCAGGGCATGTGAGTTGACCAGTCTTCCTCTCTTAGAACTAGCTCCGGAGCCAGACAGGAAAGTGGCGCACTTGCATGCCCCAGGGCATGTGAGTTGACCACTTTGGGATGTCCATTCGTCTGCCCCGGGGTAGAGAAACGGGCAGGGGACGGAGGCGACCGGCTCGCCAGGCGGACGCTTCTACGGCTCCAGGGACTTGATCTGGTCGATGCGGATGACCACCGACTCGTTGAGCTTGTCGAGCTCGGCCAGGATCTCTTCCTTGGAGCGGGAGGGGCCCTTGCGCGGCTCCTCGTCGGTCAGGAAGGGCCAGAGGGTCTTGCGGAGCGCGGGAGGAAGCACGGCGTCGAGATACTCGAGAGCCGTGCCGCGCAGCACCGGGTCGCTCACATGGAGGCCCTGGTAGGCGAGATGCAGGTTCGAACGCGGCAAGATGAGCGACAGCAGGGTGAACACGTGCTCGAGGCTCTGGTTGAAGCGCTCGCGCACCGCCTTGTCCACGGCACTCGTCTGACCCTCGGGATCGGCGTCCAAGGCCAGGCGGCTCTCCCAGATGCTCCGGTCGGACTCGACCTCGCGCGTCACCGCGTCCAGCACGCGCGTTTCGGGAATCATCACGTCGGGTGCCTTGACGTGGATGCGCGAGAGCGCGAGGCCGCATTGGTAGCGCACCTCGAAGCGCCGATCCGCCAGACCGCGGAAGAGCGCGTCGACCGCTCGCTCCGTGGGCTCGGCGCTCATCACCCGCGGCAGCCGCCGCCGCACCGTCGCGTCCTCGTCGGGATCGAGCAGGGCGTCGGTGAGCAGACCGATCGATCGCGCCGACACGCGACGCAGGGCGACCAGGGCGTCGCTGGCCAGCTCGGGATCGGCGAGAAGAGGAATGGTGAGGGCCACCAGATCGGCCGACAAAGGCTCGGGCGATTGCAGCGCGAGCCGCGCCGGCACTGGCTCCTTGGCGCGCAGCGCCGCCGCGCGCTCCGACGGCGACAGAGCCGGGATGTCGCCGGCCGAGGCCGGCTCCGAGGGCGGCGCTCCCGCGCCGGACTCGCTGGCGTCGGTCTCGGCGAGCACCGCCTCGCGGCGGAGCCGCATGGTGTCGAAGACCGTCGTCCGCGTGAGCGCGTCTTCATTGAGCGCGATGTCGTTTTCGGCCGCGCGCTCGACCAGGCTTCGCTCCAGGGCTCGCACGTGCCCGCGGCGAAGGCGCGTTCCCACCCAATAGGAGAGCCCCGCGAAGCCGAACGCAAAGCCGAGCAAGGGCGGCACGAAGCGCTCGGCCATGCCCAGGTGCGCGAGCCACGCCAGGCCGCCCGCGGCCATGTCGCCGAGGCGCGCGAATCCCACGTCGATCACGCCCTTGGCGGCGCGCTTCTCGGCCGGCGCCAAGGGTGCATACAGGAGCTCGTAACCCGAGCGGAAGAGCGAGCCGTGCACCACGCCCTCGGCGGCCCAGGCGCTGGCGGTCATGGGAAGCGTGGGGGCGACCAACGCCACGCCCGCCCCGGCGGCTGCGGTCAGGGGCAGCGCAAGTACCGAGCGGCCCACGCCGAGGCGCTCGAGCACACGCGCCGGAAACAAAGCCTGCAGGGCGAAGATCCCGACCGAGGTCACCGTGTGTCCGATGGCGATCACGTGCTGCAGGTCCGCCTTGGCGGGAAACGCGGCTTGCGCCTTCACCCGGAAGACGTACTCGAGCAGCGCCTGACACGCGGTGACGACGAACGCAAGCAGGGCGAGATCGCGCAGATAAGGAGAGTGATGAATAGCCGAGAAGCCGGTCGGCGCGCTCGCGAACTCCGACTTCTCGGGCGCGCCCCGTCGCGCCACCGGATGGACCGTGCCGCGCCCGAGCCGCCACACGAGGGCCGCGCACCCGACCTGGAGTGCCGCCAGCCCGAGCACGAGGATCGAAGACGGCAGATCGGCGG